>NZ_JBSFUU010000009.1:0-176544 GCF_053591955.1 Streptomyces sp. NPDC002845
GTAGCCGCACTCCTCGAACAGGGCGGCGGCCAGCAGCAGGTAGACCACCACACGGGCGGGGATCTTCCGCAGTCGTTGCTGGACGGCACCGGTCTCGGCCAGGACCGCATCGACCATCTCGAACGGGACGATCTGGGTGAGTTCCCCCAGGTGACCGGGGGCGAACAAGCCCTTGGCTACCGTGATTTCACGCGTGATGACACACTGATCGGACAGCGGAGCCTCCGGTGCTGTGAACGGCTGTCTTGGTCGACTGCCAGTTCTACCGGGGCTCCGCTTCTTACGTCCCGAGTCACCGCAGATCAGCGCGTACTTGTCAGCGCCTCCGAAGCCGTAACTTCACGGCCTTGCCCTTTTGGCGCGAACGGAGGCCGCGTCGACGATCGCCGAGGTCCAGTCCACCTCGCCCCGGGCTCCGAGTTCGTCCAGCACCGCCCGGTGCAGCCGACGCCACAGGCCGGCCTCGGTCCATACCGTGAAGCGGCGATGCGCGGTGGCGGAGGACGTGCCGAACGTCGGCGGCAGATGACGCCAGGCACAGCCGCTGGTCAGCACGTACACCACTGCGGTGAACACAGCCCGCTCGTCACGCGGAGCGGTCCCGCCACCTTGCGGTCGAGCCGCGAACGTCGGCAGTAACGGGGCGACCAGCTCCCAGAGCTCATCAGGAACCAGACGCTTCGACAGATCAGCACTCACGGTCGGCATCATGCCGCTCGGACATCAAGTCACGTGGCACAGCCTTCTATGCCTTGACCGATGCGGCCGATCTGGCGGCCTGCTCGATCTTCGCGCAGTAGGCGTCGCGGGCTTCCTCATCGATCTGCATCTCGTGTTCGGGCCGCATCCCGGTTCGGCCATCGACGTCTTCGCGCAGGATGTCGGCGTGCCCGGCATGCCGGTTGGTCTCGCCGAGGACGTGGACCAGGATGGCGAACAGGTTCGTGTTGGGATAAGGCTCCGGCCACCACGGCGCGTGGCCGGGGGCGTCGAGGGGAAGCTCGTTGATCGTCGCGTCTGAGTGTTCCCACGTGCGCCGGTAGGACTCGATAATCTGATCGCGGGTCTCGTCCGCAGTCGCCCACAGATCGCTGCCGTCATGGTCCTGCCACCGAGGCAGCGGTTCCGGGGAAGGGCGGTCGAAGACCTCGCCGAAGTACCTGGCCTCGACGCTGGCCACGTGTTTGACCAGGCCGAGGAGGTTGGTCCCGGTCGCTGTCAATGGTCGGCGGGCGTCGTATTCGGACAAGCCGTCGAGCTTCCAGAGCAGCGCCTTGCGGTCCCGCCGCAGTCTCCCGTGCAGGGTGTCCTTGGCGAATTCATCGATCATGCGGCATGAGCCTGCCATGGACTACTCGCGGCCTCAAGATCCCGTACGTGGACCGCAACGACCGGAAGAGCAGAAGCCTGGCCATGGCCACTGTCCTGAGCTGCCGCAAGAAGCTCGCAGAACTTGCCACGTGAGACAACCTCTTAGGGCCGCTCCCGCGGGTTAGAGTCGAGGAGATCGACATGTCGCTGGAGCTCACGGATGGCGGAGCATGGAACTCGCGGGTCGTGACAGGCAGTTGGCAGAACTCGCGCACTGCTTGGAGAGTTTTGCCGAACGTTCCCTGGACATGGTGTGCGTCGCGGGGTCTGCGGGAAGCGGAAAGACCGCTCTGTTACGGCGATTCGGAGAACAGGTTCTCGCATCGGGAGCGCGTTACCTGAACGCCACGGCCTCCCGGGGGAGGAGACCGTCCCCTTCGGCCTCGTCGAGCACCTCCTGTCCTCGCCGGGTATTCCACGGGGGTTACGCCGACACGTCGCCCGGCTGGTGAGGGAAGGGGCGCACCGCGAGTCGTTCGGCGTGATACCGGCACAGATGCTGCGCTCGCTCTGTGACCGCCTGGCCGACTTCGCTGGCCGGGAAGCGGTGGTGATCGGTGTGGACGACGTCCAGTACGCGGACCCGCTGTCCATGGAGTTCCTGCGCTATCTCGCCCGGCGCTCCCGCCCGACTCGCACCCTGCTGGTCGTGACCTGCGACGACGTACCCGTACCACTCCTGCGGCTGCCGCACCGCCGGCAGATCATGACGGCGCCCCTGACCGAGCGTCAGACACGTCGGCTGTGGGAGCTCGCCACCGGGGGCACCGTCCCCCGAAGGACCGCATTCGACTGCCACCGGCTCAGCGGTGGCAGCCCGCTGCTGCTGACGGCCCTGGTGCGCGACAACGCCCCCGAGGCGGCAGCCGCGCGTGCGGCTTCCCGACACCCCGCGTCGGATGGTGACCTTGTCGTGGGGGAGGACTACGTCCGGTCATGCCTGTGCCTGCTCCACCGGTACCCCTCCCTCGCGGCCGTCGTCAGGGCACTGGCCGTCCTCGGGGCGGACGCCACGACAGAGCTCGCGGCGCGGATGCTGCGCAGCTGCCCGGACGTGATCGCGCCGGACATCGCCCGGCTGGGCAGCACGGGCGTGCTGGACGGCGCCCGCTTCCGCCACCCCGCCGTCGGCGCCGCGGTCCTGGCCGCCCTGCCCGAGCGGGAGAGCCGGGAACTGCACGCCCGGGCGGCCGAGGTGCTCGCCCTCGTGGACGCCGACGTGGTGACGGTCGCCCGGCACCAGCTGCGCGCCCACGAGCACCCCGGGCCGGCCGCCGTGGCGACTCTGTGCGCCGGGGCCAGGGAACTGCTCGCGCGCGGTGAACCCGCGCGGGCCGCCGTCATGCTGCGGGCGGCGGACCGGGGAGAGCTTGATGACAGGCAGCGGGCCCGGATCGCGGTGGGCCTGGTCGACGCCCTGATGCGGTTCAGCCCCTCCGCGGCTCAGGGAGAACTGTGGCGCCTGCTGCCCGCACTGCGGGCCGGTCTGCTTCCCCGCGAGCATCAACTCCGGCTGATCGTCATGCTGTTGTGGTTCGGTCTCGTGGAGGAGGCCGGCGAAGCCGTCGACCTGCTGGTGGCTGCCACGAACCCGGAAGCCCAGGACGACCTGGACCTCGTCAGGCACATCCTGACGTGGATGGGACCGTCCCTGGTGGACCGCCTGCCCCGCCCGAACCCGGCCTCCCCGGCGCGCTCCGGCGTGTCGGCCGCCGCCTGCATCGAGCACACCCTGCGCATACCCCTGCCCGGCGCCGAACTGCCGTGCCGCCTCACCGAGTTGATCCAGGCGGCGGAGCATCCCGAGAACCTGCTCCGCGCGCTGGTCCCGCACACGGTGCGCACCGACGGAGGCGACTGGGGCGATGTGCTGACGGCGGTGTCGTACCTGTCGGCCCAGGGAGGTCTGGCGGCCATCGAGCAGCTCCTGAAGGTGCTGCTCGCGGAAGCCGCACGCACCGGCTCTCTCACCTACCACGCCGTGCTGCTGTGCCTGCGGGCCGAACTGGCCCTGAAACGGGGGGACAT
This sequence comes from Streptomyces sp. NPDC002845, assembly GCF_053591955.1. Classification (NCBI taxonomy): domain Bacteria; kingdom Bacillati; phylum Actinomycetota; class Actinomycetes; order Kitasatosporales; family Streptomycetaceae; genus Streptomyces; species Streptomyces sp. NPDC002845. The sequence goes on from NZ_JBSFUU010000009.1 coordinate 3,400, forward strand.
GCCGACCGCGGCCACGCACGCAGGGGCAGCGCTGGAGACGCTGCCCCTGGGAGAATGGGGGGCGATCGCCAGCTGGCCGCTGTCCGTGCTGACCGCCGTGGCGGCCGCGGGCAGCGACGGGGTACCGACGGAAGTCCTGCGGCATCCGGTGTCCGAAGAGTCCTTCGCGACGGGTGGCGGGATGCTGCACCTCCTGGCCCGCGGCCGGTACTGCCTGGCCACGGGGCGCCTGTACGCGGCGCTCCGGGATCTGACGATGTGCGGACGTCTGATGGCCGAGTGGCCGGGCGCGCAGGACCATCCGCTGCCCTGGCGGAGCACCGCGGGCGAGGTGTACCTGCGCCTGGGACGGCCGGACCGCGCCTGTGCCCTGGCCGAAGAGGAACTCGCCCACCACGGAGCCCAGAACGAACGGATCCGGGGTGCCGCACTGCGCGTCCTCGCGGCTGCCTCCGCTCCACCCGAGCGCCTGTCCCTGCTCCAACGGGCCGTGCGAGCACTGCGCGAGAGCGGTGACCGATATGAACTGGCCCGCGCCATGGCCGACCTCGGCCGCGCGCACGAGACCGCCGGGAACGCCAGACAGGCGGAGGCGGCCTGGCGCCAGTTCCACAACCTCGCGGCCAAGTGCGGGGTGCACCCGCTGCCCACCGACCCCGGCCCCGGCCCGCGCGCGTCCACCACAACCGAGCCCCAGGACCTGCTCTCCGACGCCGAGCGACGTGTCGCGGCCCTCGCCGCTTCGGGCCGCTCCAACCGGCAGATAGCCGAGCAGCTCTACATCACCGTGAGCACGGTGGAACAGCACCTGACCCGGGTCTACCGCAAACTGGGTGTGTGCGGCCGCGTGGACCTGTCCCGCACCTTGAGAGCCGGTGCACCGGACGACTACCCGCAGGGGGGATGCCGGCGTGACGCAAAGGAAGCGCCCCGCTCCGTCAACCGGGGTGAAAGGCACGCCTGCCGGACCGGACAGCGGCAATGACCGGACCCGGCACCGCCATCCCCGCCCCCTGTGAGCGCGGCGTGGGCGGCTGAGGTCCGGCGCCCGACCCGGCAACATGGCCGGAGCGGACGCCGGTGCGGGACCCGGCTGAGGAGGGCGCATGGACGGCTTGGTCACGTTGGCCGGCGCGGCAGTGGTGCTGATCATCCTGCGGGATGTGTTCCACACGTTGTGGCACCCGACCCGGCACGGAGGGCTGAGCCGGGCCGTGATGACGGGCCTGTGGCGGCTGTCCTCCCGCGTCCCCGGGGGTCGCAGGTCCGTCGGCCTCGTCGGGCCGCTCGGCATGGTGGCCGTGGTGGCGATATGGGCGTGCGGTGTGGCCGTGGGCTGGGCCGTCGTGTACTGGCCGCACATGCCGGAGGCGTTCGTCTTCTCCGGCGCGCTGGAACCGGCCGAGCACTCCCGGCCGGTGGACGCCCTGTACGTCTCTCTGGTCATCGTGGCCACCCTCGGCCTCGGCGACATCGCACCCGCGGAGCCCTGGCTGCGCATCGTGGCGCCCCTGGAGTCACTGGTCGGCTTCGCGCTGCTGACCGCCACCGTCTCCTGGGTCCTCGGCGTCTATCCCGCACTGGCCCGACGCCGGGCGCTGGCGCTGCGCATCTGCCACCTGCGCCGCGCCGGTCTGCCTGCCGCCTACCTGGACTCCGACGCGGGGGCCACCGCGCTGGACGGGCTCGCCACCGACATCGCGCGGGTGTGTGTGGACCTCGCGCAGTATCCCGAGTCGTACTACTTCCACGACGGCTCCGGCGACACCTCCCTCGCCCGGGCCATCGGCTACGCCGCCGACCTCGCCGAACGGGCGGAGCGGGGACACCACTCGGGCACCCGCGTCGCGGCGTCCGTGCTCTCGGCGGCGCTCGACGACCTCGCGTCCGTGCTCGACGAGCGCTTCCTGCACACGGGACAGGCCCGGCAGCAGGTTCTCGGCGCCTACGCGCGCGACCACGGCAGCCGCTGACGGGAACCGGGCCCCGGTGTCAGCCGTGACCTTCCCGGCGCGGTGAGCACTGCTCGTCGGGCAGGGAGCGCATCCTCGCCCGGTACGTGGCCGCGTCGACACGGCCGTGCAACCGCCGTACCACGAGCCTTCGCCCCGCTGTCTCCACTGCCGCGCGCCGCCGCGGGAGCCGAGGCCGAGGCGGTCGGCGGCTCCCGGCGGACGCCAGGAGGCGGGCCGTGTCGTACCAGGCGCCCGCGAGAATCAGCAGGAGAAGCAACGCGGCTGTGGCAACCATGGCACCGGTCCTACGAGGAGGCGCTCCACCGGTACGGGAGAGGTCGCTCGCAGAGTGCGTCCGGCCGCTGTCGGACACAGGGGCCGGTTCGGTCCGCGGTACGGGCCGACCGTCCCCTTTCGCCGGGTGACCGGGGAGACCAGGTCGAGCCTCACCCGGTCCTGTCCACCCACGCTCGCCCCCCTCATGCCCAGGCCAGGGCAGGCGTGCTGAAGAGGTTGCTCACTTGACTACCGGGTGTCACACACGGTTTGCTCCGGGCCAGCGAAAGTCGCACAGCCGGTACACATCATTCCGGTGGCCGCCGACATCGCTGCCCGTCATGCCGCCCGGCCGCACAGCGAGGTGCCGCACCTTCATGAACTCGTCCCCCGCATCGCACGCCGCCAGAGCCGCGCGTGGCACGGCTCTGGCCCTCACCGTGGCCGTCTGCCTGCTCATGGCCGGCTGTTCCGCCCTCGGCGGGACGGACTCCGACTCCGGCGACGACTCGACGGGCGGAGCGAACACCCCTCGGATCAAGGTCGCCTTGGTCACCCACGGCGCCGCCGGCGACGACTTCTGGGAACTCGTGCAGATGGGCGCGCAGGCGGCGGCCGCCAAGGACGACATCGAGCTGACGTACATGAGCGACGCCGACGCCACGGAGCAGGCGAAGCTGGTGCGGGACGCGGTAGCCGACAACGTCGACGGCATCGCGGTGACCCTCGCCAAGCCGGAGGGGATGCGGGCCGCGGTCGCCCAGGCCCGGGCGGCCGGGATACCCGTGGTCGGGCTGAACTCGGGTATCGACGCCTGGGTCTCCCAGGGCCTGCTGGAGTACTTCGGCCAGGACGAGAGTGTCGCGGGCCGGGCCGTCGGCGACGAACTCGACGATCTCGGTGCCCGGCGCGCCCTGTGCGTCATCCACGAGCAGGGCAACGTCGCCCTGGAGGCACGCTGCGCCGGGGTGAAGAAGGCGTTCGGCGGCGAGACCGAGATCCTGTACGTCGACGGCACCGACATGGACGCGGTGGCCGCCTCCGTCGGGACCAGGCTGCGGCAGGACACGGGCATCGACGAGGTCGTCACGTTGGGCGCACAGTTCGCCCTCGCCGCGGTCGACGCCGTGCGGGACGCCGGCAGCAAGGCCGAGGTCGCCACCTTCGACCTCAACAAGGACCTGGTCAAGGCCGTGCAGAGCGGGGACGTGCAGTTCGCGGTGGACCAGCAGCCGTATCTGCAGGGCTATCTCGCCGTCGACTCGCTCTGGCTCTACGTGTCCAACGGCAACGTCAGCGGCGGGGGAGTGGCCCCGGTGCTGACCGGCCCCGCCTTCGTCACCAAGGAGAACGTGGCCGGAGTCGCCAAGTTCGCCGAGAATGGGACACGTTGACCCGGCACCGCCGTACCCGCGCGTTAAACGGAATCCATCCCTCCGGTGAACTCGCATAACAGCGGAGCGAAGGTTTACACCCCTCACCGCGCGTACGGTCACTTGTACGGATAGCATCCTGCGCACCCGCTGTGCCGCACCCGGCACATGGCCTCTGGCCGTGCTTGCTCCACCACCCCATCCAGCTCTCTCACCGCTCACCGCTCAAGGACGACGATGCCTTCACGGACACGGACCGGTGCCCGGCGCCGTCTCGGCTCCATACGCCTCTCGCTGATCCTCCTGGCGCTGATCCCCAGCGTCACCCTCGCCGCCATGTGGAGTGTGACGACCGCCCAGATGTTCTCGGAGGGTCTGGGGCTGCGCGCGCAGACCGGGCTGAGCAAGGCGACCGGGGCCATGGGCACCGACGCCACGCTCGCGCTGCAACAGGAGCGCGGCCTCTCGGCCGACTGGCTGGCCGAGCCCGGCGGCTCCCGTGCCGCCCTGGACGCACAGCGCGAGACGACGGACGCGGCGGTCGCCAAGCTGGTCGGCCGGCGGGACGAACTCGACGCGGTGCCCGACCGTATCGGCGACCGCATGTACTCCGTCATCGCCGCGGCGGGCAGCCTGGAGTACTACCGCGGTCAGGTGGACAACCCCACCAACATCACCGCCCAGCAGGCCCTGGAGCAGTACACCTCGATCATCGACGACCAGATCCATGCCTTCGAGGAGCTCTCCCAGGTCGACGACGGCGACCTCACCTCGCAGGCCGCCCCGCTCGTCGGCCTGGAACACGCGGCGGAACTGGTCTCCCAGGGAGATGTGCTGCTGACCCTGGCCTGGCCGTCCGGGCAGCTCGACGCGGAGTCCGTGACCCGGTTCGCCGAGGTGGTCAACGCCCGCCGCTGGCTCGTCGAGGACAGCATCCTTCCCTCGCTGACCGGCAGCGCGAAGACCGAGACCGAGCGGATCCTGCAGAGCCCCGAATGGCAGACCCTGCAGAGCATCGAGGACCAGATCCTCGCCGCCGGCCACACCGGCAGCGGCACCGCCCGGAAGATCGAGTTGCCGGACGCGCAGCAGCGCTGGAACAGCGCGATGGACGCACTCGTTGTCCAGTACGCGGAGCTGATCCAGCAGCAGACCAAGGACCTGCTCGAACGCAGCGGCGCCGAGTCCCGCGAACTGCTGATCACCGCGGCCTCCTTGAGCGCCGGCGGACTCGTCGCCCTGCTGGTGTGCGTCATCCTGTCCTGGCGCATCACCCGCTCCATGTCCCGGCGCCTGCGCGGACTGCGCATGGCCACGCTCGGCCTGGCCCAGGAGCGGCTGCCCGACGTGGTCGAACGGCTCAACCGGGGCGAGAAGGTCGACGTGGACTCCGCCACCCCGCCGCTGGACTACGGCACCGACGAACTCGGTCAGGTGGCAAAGGCGTTCAACACCGCGCAGCGCACCGCCGTGCACACCGCGGTGGAACTCGCCGACACCCGGCGCGGCTTCCAGAAGGTCATCCTCGGCATCGCCCGGCAGAGCCAGAACCTCGTCAACCTCCAGCTCACCAAGCTCGACGCGCTGGAACGCGAGCACCAGGACCCGCGGATCCTCCAGGGCCTGTACGAACTCGACTCCACCGCCAGCCAGCTGCGCCGCTACGAGGAGAACCTCGTCATCATCAGCGGCGAGCGGCCCGGCCGTACCTGGACCGAGCCGGTCGCGCTGATCGACATCCTGCGCAGCGCCGTCGGCGAGGTCGCCCAGTACCAGCGGGTCGAGGTGCACGCCGACGACGAGGTGAGCATCGCCCCGCCGGCGGTCGCCGACGTCATCCACCTGCTGGCCGAGCTCATCGACAACGCGACCAGCTACTCGCCCCCTCCGAGCCCCGTCGGCGTACGGGCCGCGGTGGTGGCCAAGGGCCTCGCCATCGAGATCGAGGACCGCGGGCTCGGCATGTCCGACGAGGAGTACGCGTCGTTCAACGAGCAGCTGAGGGTGGCCCCGCAGTTCGACGTGGTGGCGCTGGCCGACGACCTCCGTCTCGGCATGTTCGTGATCGCCCGGCTCGCCACCCGGCACGGCATCGCGGTCACCCTGCGCTCCTCGCCGTACGGCGGAACCACCGCGATCGTGCTGATCCCGCACGAGATCGTGGTCCGCGAGAGTGACGACGAGCCCGTCGCGGACGACGAGGAGGTCCTGGAGCCGGTCATAGCGGCGAAGGCCTCCGACGGCGGCCCCGGGCCGGTCCCGCTGCCCCAGCAGCGCTCCGGGGAGGCGGAGCCCGCCGCCGCACATACGCGGACGAGCGACGCCACCGCGGCCGTGTCCGCCTCGCGAACCGTCACCCGCTCGTCCGTGGGTGCCACGGGAAAACCACGGGGCGACGGACTCGCCCCGCTGCCGCGCCGCGTGCCGCAGACCAGCCTGGCCGCGGAGCTCAGGGAGGATTCCGAGCCCGAGCCGGCCGACGACACCTTCGACGACTTCACCGCGGAAAGCGCGGCCTCCTCACTCGCCGGTTTCCAGCGCGGCACCTTCCAGGCCCGTGACGACGAGGCCGAGGCCGAGTACGAAGAGAAGAGCGAAGAGAAGGAGGCACCCATTTCCGAAGCCGCACCCGAAGGCGCGGGTGCGCAGGTCTCCGCCGCAGGCCCGTCCGTCCCCTCAACCCCGCCCGCAGACCGCTGATGAAGGACAGAGAAATGACACGCCCCATCCCCGCCACGCACAGCCAGCTCGACCAGCTGCTCACCGGACTGGTGGACCGGGTCGCCGAGGTGGACCACGCCGTCGTGCTCTCCGAGGACGGCCTGGTCGTCAGCAAGTCGACGGCATTCGTGCGGGACGACGCCGAGCGTCTCGCCGCGACCGCGTCCGGCCTGATGAGCCTCAGCAAGGGCGTCAGCATGGACTTCCGGCGCGGTCCCGTGCGTCAGGCGCTGCTGGAGATGGCGGGCGGCTATCTGATCCTCACCAACGCCGGTCCCGGCGCCCATCTCGTCGTGCTCACCAGCAAGGGCGCTGACGTGGGCGTGGTGGCGTACCAGATGAACATGCTGGTGAAGAAGATCGGCGAGCACCTCAGCGCGGCACCGCGGGCGGGCGCCGCTGCCGCCGTCGACAGCGGCGAGTGAGGTGAGCGGAGGCGATGCGGCGGGCCGGCTGGTACGCCCGTTCACCCTGACCGGCGGCCGCACCCGACCCAGCCGTACCGACTTCACGCTGATCACGACGGTGACCGCGGTGGACCCACCGCCCGCCGGAGCGATGCGGCCGCAGCCCGAGCACGCGCGGATCCTGCGGTTGTGCCCGCGGCCGATCGCCGTCGCGGAGCTGGCCGCGCACCTCGACCTCCCGGTGAGCGTGGTCGCCATCATGCTCTGCGATCTGCTGGAGGCGGGCCGGATCACCGTCCACCCGCCGCGGCCCGTCTCCCGTACCGCGGACCTGGACCTGCTGCAGAAAGTGAGGGACGGCCTTGGCCGGCTCTGATGCCACCGTTCACGCGACGCCGGCGCCCGAAGCACCCGGAGCACCCGAAGCGGTCAAGATCCTGATCGCCGGGGGGTTCGGCGTCGGCAAGACCACCATGGTCGGCTCGGTCAGCGAGATCGTGCCGCTGCGCACCGAGGAACCGCTGACCGTCGCCGGCCTGGGCGTCGACGACCTCAACGGCATCGAGGAGAAACAGGCCACCACCGTGGCCCTGGACTTCGGCCGGATCACCATCAGCCAGGACCTCGTGCTGTACCTGTTCGGCACCCCCGGCCAGCAGCGGTTCTGGTTCATGTGGAACGACCTCGCCATCGGCGCCCTCGGGGCCGTGGTCCTGGTCGACGTGCGCAGGCCGGAGTCCAGCTTCGCCGCCATCGACTTCTTCGAGCGGCGGGGCATCCCCTTCGTCATCGGCGTCAACGGCTTCTATGGGGACCACCCGTACGACGCGGAGGAGATCCGGGACGCCCTCGCCCTGCCCGAGGGCGCCCAGGTGCTGCTGTGCGACGCCCGGGAGCGCGGCTCGTCCCGGGACGTGCTGATCGCGCTGATCGACCAGCTGATCGCCACCTCCACCCGCGCGAACGGCACACAGCAGGAAGCCCCGACGGCTACCTGACCAAGCCCGCCACGTGCTCCGTGATCGTGTCGAGGATGTCCTTCCAGGCCGCGTCGTCGCCGAGGACCAGGAAGTTCAGCGTCATCCCGTCGGTCATCGCGGCCAGATAGCGGGCCAGCACCGGCACGGGGACCCGGAGTTCGAACCCCATGTCCTGCCGGAGCTGTTCGATCAGCCCGGCGTAGGTGTCGACGTACAGCTCGTACTGCCGCCGTGCCAGATGCTCGAACCCCGGCTCGCGCAGGGCGTACTGGGTCAGCTCGTAGGTGAGCATGTGCTCGTCGGGGTGGGCGCACACATGGTCCCAGTAGGCCTGGAGGCCCGCCCGCACGGTCTCCTTGAGGGTGGCCCGCGGGCGGATCGCCTCCTTCACGATCGTGACGTAGTGGTCGGTGATCGTGGTGATGACGGACTCGATCAGGGCCTGCTTGGAGTCGAAGCAGTAGTGGAAGACGCTCAGCGACAGGCCGGCCTCCGCGGCGATGGACCGGGTCGTCGTCCTGGGGACGCCGTCCCGGGTCATCGCGCGGATCGCGGCCTCGGTGAGCTGCCGGCGCCGTTCGGCCGACGGCATCCGTGCCATGGAGTTCCCTTTCGCTCCCTCCGGGGAGTCAACTGCTGTAGACGCCCACCTCGTAGAGGGAGTAGCCCCATTGGGTACCGCGCGCCAGCCCGTGGATACGGAGGTAACGCGCCGGTGTGCCGCTGAACCTGGCCGTGTCCAGGCCGCCGTCACCGGTGGTGGTGGACCAGACGGTCCCCCAGTTCGTGCCGTCGGTGGACAGCTCGATCCGGTACGACTTCCCGTACGCGCGCTCCCAGTCGAGGGTGACCCGCTTGACCAGGCTCGTGGAGCCCAGGTCGAGCCGGAGCCACTCGTCGTCCTTCCAGTCGCTGGCCCAGCGGGTCCCGGAGTCGCCGTCCACCGCACGGCCGGGGGCGTAGCTGGTGAACGGGTTCGACTCGGACGAACTGGCCGTCGCCGACGAGCCCTTGGCGAGATTGACTCCGGCCCGGTGGTTCTCGGACGCCGCCCAGGTGCCGAGGTAGGACTCGGCGCCGCGGAGCAGGTCGTCCACGACGTCCTGGCCGCCGACGAGGCGGATGTCCTCGATCCAGTCCGGGATCATGCCGGCGTGGGCGGCGCCGTCGGTGTTCACGTCCCAGGTCCGCTCGCCGCTGGTCTGCCGGTCGATCAGGGAGCCGCCGTCCGCGCTGCGGAAGGGGTAGGTGACGGGGTTCGCGGTGTCCGCGCCGCGCGGGGCGGGGTGCTCTCCGATGCCGTTGAAGTCGGTACCGAAGCCGTAGCCCACGCCGTACTTCTCGCGCAGCGCGTCCGTGCGCCTCGCCTCTTCGCTGAACTCCTCGGAGCCGTGCATGTACTGGGCGACGAAGCCGCCGAGGGAGTAGACCCGCTCGGTCCAGTTCAGGTCCATCCAGCTGTGCGAGGACAGGACACCGGGGTACGACTCGGCCTCCAGGATGTCGAGCACCCGGCCGGTGGCCTTGACGCTCATGTGGTCGATCTCGACCATCATCTTCCGCTTCATCATGCCGCGCAGGGCGTACTCGCCGAGACCGGTGAGACCGCGGACATTGCACTGGGCGTTGTCGTCGTACTCGGGGACCTCCACGCCGTCCGGAAGGTCCTCCTCGGCCTCGGTCGCCTCCGGCTCGCCGATCGGGTTGTCCTTCTGCGGGCCGGTGCACTTCTCCGTCTGCCAGAAGGTGCCCGTCGACAGGAACTGGCCGATGTTGATCGCGGTGCCGAGGCCGTGCTCGTCGAACCGCACGCCGCACAGCGCGTTGTCGAACTTGTGGCACAGGAACATGCTGCGCACGCCGAGGTCGTACAGCTCGTCGAGCCCCTTGTCGATGTCCGCCTTGCTGCACTGGGCGATGTCCAGGATCTGCTTGCAGCCGAACGGCTCGGAGGTCTCGACACCCAGGACCACGGCGAGCTTGCCCTGCTCGATCACCTCGCGTGCCTGCGCGCTGTCGGTGACGATCCGGAACCAGCCCTTGCCGGGGCCGCCGTACATCTTGTCGATGTACGCCTCCATGTCGTACGTCAGCTTCGCCTGGAGCCGGATCGAGGTCATCTCGTCGCAGCTGCGGTCCTTGAAGAAGTAGACCGAGCAGATCACGCCGTTGGTGACCAGGTCGTTGACGAGGACCCGCTGACCGCCGCGCCAGGCCCGCTCGATCCAGGCGTAGTAGTTCGCCTGATGGGTCATCGAGTCGTACGCCGGCCAGTCCTTGAACGTCGGCCAGCCGACCGGGTCGTGCCTGCCGTCACCGCCGTGGGTGATGTAGTCGAAGATCGCGAGCGTGCCGTCCGGGTAGTGCTCGGGGCAGTCCTTGAGCGCCTCGGCGACGCCCTGCTCCGAGAACGGCTTGCCGCAGATGAGCCGCCCGCCGAACGCCTCGTTGGACATGATGTGGTTGTGCGCGTCGACGAGACCGCGCACCTCGCCCTGGGGGCCGGTGCCCGTGAAGGGCGCTCCCGTCACATTGATCTGCGAGTCCGGTGCGGGGCGCGCGGACGGGTTCCACCACCCGGTCTCGGCCCCCGAACTGGGCGTCGGGGCAAGCGTCATGGCCATCACGGCGAGCAGCAGGGACAGCAGCACGAAGGGTCTGCGCCGGGTGCGCGGCCGTCGCGTCATCGCGGTCATCATTCACGTCCTCGGTGTGGGGAGGCGCGGTAGACGAGCCCGAGTTCCGGGGCGTTACCACCCCCCGACGCCGATTGTCATGGCCGCGCAAATGATGTGACGAGAATCGCGACTGCGGCGTTCCGAGTCAAGAGTCCGGGACACTTGACCTGATGACGCGGACCGAAGGCGGGGAGAACAATGACCCCATGGGGCGTCAACTCCGCGATACAGCAGACCGTGGCTCACCGCCTCCGCCTGCACCCCGAGGACGAGGGTGAGCCGGTCACCCGCATCGCCCCGCGTGCTCTGGTCGTGCGGGAGGCCGACGGGGATGGGTTCGGCGCCGGACGCGCGGCGGGCGTAGCCGGTCAGGTGAGGACGAGGGTGTGGTACTGACGGCACTGCAGGTAACTGACTGCTCATCACTTCGCTTGGTCCCATGGCCGAGTTCGGGGTCATTCTGTGATCCACTCGTGAACTTCCTTTCCCTGGAGGAACGCCGTGGGCCGGAACGATCGCGTGGGAGCCCTGTGACTCCTCCTGCGAAGGCACCTTCGAATGCGCCACTCTCACGGTGCCCGTCGACTGGAAGAAGCCGGACGGCGCCACCGTCGACCTGGCACTCGCCCGTCACCTCGCCACCGACCCGGACCGGCGGATCGGCTCGCTGATGGTCTACCCGGGCGGGCCGGGCGCGTCCGGAGTGGACATGGCGCTGGCCGCGCCGGGCACGTTCTCGGCCGACGTGCTGGCCCGGTTCGACGTCGTGAGCTGGGACCCGCGCGGCGCCGTCCGCAGCAACCCGGGTCCTGTGCGACTCGGACCGCGTGAGCGCCCGCAACGAATGGCTGTACCCCAGGAGCGCCGACGACTTCGCCGCCCTCCGCGAGGCCAACCGCGCGCGCGGCGAGAGCTGCCGCGAGCTGATGGGACCGCTTCTCGACCACATGGACACCGTCAGCGTCGTGCGCGACATGGAGGCGATACGCGCCGGCCTCGGTGAGCGGCGGATCAGCTACTACGGCGGTTCCTACGGCACCCTGATCGGTCAGCAGTACGCCGATCGGTACCCGCACCGCGTCCGCGCGATGGTGCTCGACTCCAACATGGACCACAGCCTGAACGTGGGGGAGTACCAGAGGACGGCGGCCGTGGCCGCGGAGGAGGCGTTCGGCCAGTTCGCCGACTGGTGCGAGCGCACTCCGTCCTGCGCCCTGCACGGCCGTGACGTGCGCGGCTTCTTCGACACGCTCTACCGGCGGGCCCAGGCGTCCGGCGGACTGGTCCTGTCCGACCCGACGCGCGTCATCAGCCCGGAGACACTCCGGAGCACCGCCTACAGCAACATGTACCGCCCGTCCGGCTGGCCCGGGTACGCCGAGGTCCTGGCCCTGTGGGACGAGGCCACGGCCGACCAGGGGAGCGCCGAACCGGCCCCGCGGGGCTATGGCACGGCGGTGCGGTACCCGCAGCTTCCGGTGGTCTGCCAGGACTACGCCATGGACGTCCCCTCGTACGAGGCCCTCTCCCGGCTGGAGGGCGAACTCGCCCGACTCGCCCCGGTCGTCGGCCTGGCCTCGATGCACTGGACCCACATGACCGGCTGCCAGAACTGCCGGCGAAGGTCGCCAACCCGCCGCACCCCCTCCGCGTCCACGGCACCCCGCCGATCCTGGTCACCAACAGCCGCTACGACGTGGCCACCCCGCACGCGTGGGCCGTGAACTCCGCCCGGCAGATCGGCCGTGAGGCCGTGCTGCTGACGTACGACGGCGTCGGCCACGGGACGTACTGGCTCAGCCCGTGTGTGCGGGAGTCGGTCGACACCTGCCTGACCACGCTGAAGCCCCCGGCCAAGGGCACCCACTGCCCCGCCGTCCGGCCCGGCGAGGCGCAGTTGCGGTCCACCTCCGAAAACCTCGTCAACCCGTTGTTCTGATGACAGGAGGGGCCCGGCACCGGGCCCCTCTCAGGGGTGCGCGGTGAGCCAGTCGGGGTCGGACCAGACCGCGGTCTCCGGGATGCGTTGCGCGTACGCCTCGTCCTTCTCCACGCGCGCGCGAACACTGTCGTGCACGTGCGCGCCCGGCGGCAGTTCGCGGCGCCGGTAGCCGAGCAGGGCCCAGACCCGGCCCATCCGGTGCACCGTGCCGAGGGCGTGCTCGGGCGCGAGGGTCACTTCACGCGCGTACGCCCGGGGCTTCAGCAGGAGACCCGCGTCGAGGGCGCCGTCGACGACCCACTTGAGGGCGATCGTGGAGAGCCGGGGATCGTCGTCGAAGGTGCCGCCGACGTCCGAGTGCACCCCCGCGAACCACACCTGCTCGATCGACGCCGGGGCGGCCCGCCGCTCGTCCTCCGGTGGCTTGACGAGGTACTCCTCGTAGGGTTTGCGCCGCTCGTCGATGGACACCGCATGGCGTACGCGCCGGACATGGGCGGCCTTCCGGGTGTACGGCCACCGCAGGTTCCACCGCAGGAGACCGGCGGCCTTCACGGAGTCCCAGATCCCGAGGTACTCGACCGGGATGCCGGTACGGCCGCCGATCGTGTGGCTGAACGCGCCCGCGAAACGGTGGAGTTGGTCCCAGTCGTGGTCGGTCCAATCCTTGCTCTTGGCGTACACGGACACGGCGTACGGCACGAGGTTCTCCATGCCGGGCCGCATCAGGCCGACCGCGCGGAGCATGCCCGTGAGCGCGCGGGCCGTGTACGCGCCCCGGCTGAACCCGAAGACGTAGATCCGGTCGCCCGGTTGGTGATGCCGCATCAGATACGTGTACGCCTCGGCCAGGTTGACCTTGAGCCCGGAACCGAAGGCGAGCCCGAGGAGCCGCGACAGATACCGGCTGACGGGTGTCCAGGCGCCCGCGGCGGAGAAGGTGCCGACACCGGGGTCGTAGTAGGCGATCTGCCGGGACGGATCGGAGAGGTCCAGCATCTCGAAGAGCCGGACCACGTTCGTGTTCCCCTTCGCCTTCACCTGGTTGCCCGTACCGTCCAGGCAGACGACGAGATTCCTGGCCATGGCGCTCCCCGTGTTCTCCGTGGTTCTCCGGCGGAGACGATCACTGGTGGCATATCGGGACGCATCAGGTTGTAAGGAATATAGTAAGAGAAAAGTCGCTGTCTGAGGATGTTCCGGCGCAGTGGAATCACCGGAGGAGCCATGGCCGGTTCCCTGATCCATCTTGATGAGGACACCGGCCCTCCGCGTACCCACGCCCTGGTCATCGGCGTCGGCAAGTACCCCCATCTCGCGGGCGGCGAGTCACCCGTCCCGGACCCCGACGGGATGCGGCAGCTCAGCTCGCCGCCCGTCTCCGCCCGCGCCTTCGCGACCTGGCTGCTCACCGAGTACCACGCCCCGGACAAGCCCCTCGGCAGCCTCTCCCTGCTGCTGAGCGAGGAGCGGCCGGCCTTGTTCGTGAACCCGCGCACCGGAACCGCCCACGAGGTCGAGGTCGCCACCATCGACCGCGTCGTCGAGGAGGTCAAGCAGTGGCACGACCGCGGCGACAGCCACGTCGGCAACCGGCTCGTCTTCTACTTCTGCGGCCACGGTGTCTCCCAGGGAGAGGACATGGCCCTGCTCGCCGCCGACATCTTCGGCGACCGGTACAACCCCCTCAACGGCGCACTGGACTTCAGCGGTCTGATGAACGGGCTCCAGCAGTGCAGGGCGAGCGAGCAGGTGTTCTTCGTCGACGCCTGCCGGGCCAACTCCGATGTGCTCATCGAGAGGTCGGGCGGCCGCTTCGCCGGGCGGACACCGCTCGGTGCCGGGGCACGTCCGCGGGAGCTCCCGCGCCGCTTCCACATCCCGTACTACGCGACCCTCGCCGGAGACCGGTCGCACGCCCGGCCCGGACAGGTGAGCCTGTTCACCGAGGCTCTGCTGAGGAGCCTCGCGGGAGCGGGGAGCGACGATCCCGAGGGCGACTGGCGGGTCACGACCCCCCGACTGGTGACCGCCATCGACCACTTCATGCGCCAGCCCCGGTTCGCCGGAGCCGTCGCGGGTGTCCAGGTTCCCTCGGTCGGTGAGCTGCCCGTGTTCGACCTGCACCAGCTGACCGGACCCCCGGTCGTTCCGGTGTACGTGGGCTGCAAGCCCGAAGCGGACAACGCCCAGGCCGAGTTCGTCTGCCTCGAAGCCGGGCACGAGCGACTGCGCCGGGCGCGGGACGACATCGACGACATGGCCCCCGAGAGCGAGTGGGCCATCGAACTGAGCTGCGGGCACTACGACTTCGAGGCCCGGCTCGGTGACCACGAGGTGCGGACGACGAGCATCATGGTGCGGCCGGTGTTCCGCCGCCTACGGCTGGGGAAGTCATGACCGCCGCCCTGAGCGTGACCGTCGCGCTGAACCTCCGCGAATCGGACCTCTCCGCGGGTGCGCGGGTCGTCGGCGACATCCACTCCGCCGACGGCAGCGGCGCCGCCCACCGCAACGTCCTCTTCCCCTGCGGCACGTCGATGCCCCCGGCGCGCTACGAGGTCGAGCCCGGCGACTACGTCGTCTCCGCCACCCTGCCCTCGGGCGCCGTCCTCTCCAAGGACGCCGAGGTACGGGAGGGCGACGACACGCCGGTGACGCTCCGCACGGCACCCTCGCCGTACGAGTCGCACTCCTGGCAGTACCTCATGGGCAACATCGAGCCGTACGCGACCTACCACGACGAGTCGACGGTCCCGGTGCCCCGGTCGCGCGCGTCGCGGTCGGGGGTGCGGGAGAAGGGCGGGATCGTGCCGCCGGGGCACGCGGCCTGGATCGGCGACCCCAGGGCCACGAGCTGGCACTTCACGGCGATGCTCACGCTGGCCGAGAGGCACGGGCGGCAGCCGGTCGCGCTCGGCATCGCGCGCTCCGCGCCCCACTCCGTCCCCAGCCTCGGGCTCGGCGACCCGGCGGCGCGGCTGTATCGCTTCGGACCGCACGGCCCGGTCGACGAGAGAGGCGAGCCGACCCTGGGCGGGCCCACGGGGCGACGGCAGTTCCTCGTCGTCTCGCTGGCCGGCACCGAGTACGTCGTCACCCTCCCGGTGCCGTGGGGCGCCGCGCAGATCGAGGTACTGGTCAACGAGCGGCAGAGCCCGACCGGCAGCGCCCTCTCGGTGACGGTGCGCGACAGCCGGATCGGGCCCGCCCTCGGATACATGGCACGCGGTGCCTTCGACGCCGCGGCGGCGCTGGTCAGGGACGCCGAGGAACTGCTGTACGGCAAGATGGAGAACACCCTCGCGGCGGTGGCCGGGGCGTACGTCCTGGTCGGCAGCGAGCTGGGCGAGCAGGAGCAGCGCTGGGACCCGTGGCTCGACCGGCTGCGCGGCGGCTTCGACTGGCTCAGTGACGGATCGGTGCTGTGGGCCATGCGCCATCTGCGCCGGGCGCACACCGAGGCCGGGCGGCGGGCGGCGCGGGACGCCCTGGTCGAGGCGTGCGACCGCGGGGTGCCGCTGTTCACCCTGGGCCTGAGCCGGCTCATCCACGGGCTCTCCGAGTTCCCCGACGACCCCGTGTGCGCCCGCCGCCTGGACCAGGCACGGCGGCTGTCCTGGCATGTCGACACCCGCGAGCCGTTCGTGATCGTCGCACTGCGCGGGAGGCACACATGATCCGGCTGACGATGATGCCCGGGGAGGACGGCGACTGCCTGCTCCTGGAGTACGGCGACGACACGTTCATCCGCCGGATCCTCGTGGACGGAGGCCGCGCGGGCACGTATCCGCGGATCAAGCCCGCGCTCGCCGCGCTCGACGGCTTCGTCGACCTCCTCGTCGTCACGCACGTCGACCAGGACCACATCCTGGGCGTACTCGCCCTGCTGGCCGACCCGGACCGGCCGGTGGAGTTCGGCGACGTGTGGTTCAACGGGTTCGACCACCTCCTCGACGCCGAGGGGTTCGGTGCCCAGGAGGGCGAGAAGCTCACCACCGCGCTGCTGCGGCAGAGGGTGCCGTGGAACGACGCGTTCGGCGGGCGCAGCGTCGAGATCGGCCGGGAGTTCGCGTGGTTCGACGACGGCTCCACGGTGGAGGTGCTCTCGCCCGATCGTCCGCAGCTGGAGCGGCTGGCCCCGAAGTGGGTCAAGGAATGTGCCAGGAACGGCCTGATACCGGGCCGGGACCCCGACGAGTTCCCGCCGGTGCCGGGCTTCGAGCACTTCGGCACCGTGAACGTGGACCAGCTGGCGGCGGTGCCCTTCGCTCCGGACCGGTCGGAGGCGAACCTCACCAGCATCGGCCTGCTCTTCGAGTTCGAGGACCGGCGCATCGTCCTCACCGGCGACGCGGACGACCGCCGGCTCGCGGCCTCGCTGCGGCCCCGCGCCGAGGCCGAGGGCGGCCGCCTGCACCTCGACGTCCTCAAGGTCGCCCACCACGGCAGCTCCCACAACATCTCCACCGACCTGCTCGGCCTCGTCGACTGCGACCGCTACCTCATCTCCACCAACGGCAAGCGGCACGGCCACCCCGACGACATCGCCATGTCCCGCATCCTCAAGCACGGCGGCCCCGAGAAGGAGATCGTCTTCAACTACCGTGACCGCGCGGCGACATGGGACATCGGAGCCCTGAAGAACCGCTTCGGCTACACGGTGACGGCACCCGGTCCGGACACGCAGGACGGGTTCGTCGGCGTCGAGCTGTGAGCGTGGGCCGTCGGCGACGAGCAGGTCATGAATTCCGTTGATTCCTCAAATGAGTTACCGGCGGAATTCGAGTGACTGCCGGGCGTCACCGGACTTGTGGAATTCTCGGAATGGCCCGAGGGAATTTGTTTCGGGTATTACGATTGCGGGAATCAGAAATCCAGTGCTTCGGACAGGAGGCACCTCTGTGGGAGCCGCTACGCCGGCCCTGGGTCCTCCTTCCCGTACGGTCCGAGTGCGCGCGCTCCCACGGTGACTGCCCGGTCACATGTGGAGGGAGATGCGACGCACCATGCGCATCACCGTCAGAACGAAGCAACACCCGCACGACGACGCTCCCGACACGGCGGACGCGTTCGACAGGATCTCCGCACTGCCCGACGGGCCGGAACGCCAGGCGCTGCGGGGCGAGGTCGTCGAGGCCTGGCTCCCCATGGCGGAGCGGATCGCCATCCGGTTCCGGGGGCGCGGTGAAGCCCTTGAGGACCTCTACCAGGTCGCGGCGCTCGGCCTCGTCAAGGCCGTCGACCGCTACGACCCCTCGCGCGGCAACGCCTTCGAGAGCTACGCCGTCCCCACCATCACCGGCGAGATCAAACGGCACTTCCGCGACCACATGTGGGTCCTGCACGTGCCGCGCCGCGTCCAGGACCTGCGCAACCGGGTCCGCTCCGCCTCGAAGGAACTGTCGCAGACGGTCTCCGGACGCCGCCCGACCGTCGCCGAGATCGCCGAGTACGCCCACCTGGACGAGGACGACGTACGCATCGGGATGGAGGCCCTGGACTGCTTCAGCACGCTCTCGCTGGACGCCGAACTGGCGACCGGCGACGACGGTTTCTCACTGGGGGACGCCCTCGGGGCACCGGACGGCGGCTTCGACCTCGTCGTCGACCGCGAGTCCCTCAAGCCCTGTCTCCAGGCGCTGCCGGAACGTGAGCGCACCATCCTCTACCTGCGGTTCTTCCGCGGTATGACGCAGAGCCGGATCGCCCGGCAGCTCGGCATCTCACAGATGCACGTCTCCCGGCTGATCAGCGGCTGCTGCGCCCGCCTGCGCGAAGAAGTGCTCGCCAAGGCCGCATGAGCCGCGGCCAGGAGAGGCGTGAGCCTCTGTACGCCGCACCGCCCGGTCGGCCCCCCGACCGGGCGGCGGGGTGGCGAGCTCACTGTCGAACCCTCCCGGGAACGGTTGGCCAGGGCCCGCCTCTGACCGGACTAACCCTGTCGGGCGCGATGAAACGCCCCAGGGGTCAGGCCTCCGGCAGAGGCGGCGTGCCCGGAACCTGGGTGGGCCCGTACCGGTCGATCGTCTGCTCCAGCTCGGCGCGGATCTCCGGAGGCAGCTCGCCCTTGCGCCCCCAGATGAGGATCATCTCCGCCACATGGCGCAGCTTGATGTTCGTGTGCTGGGAGACCTCCCGCAGGACCTCCCACCCCTGGTCGGGCGTCACCCGTCCCAGGGCGACGATCATGCCGATCGCCTGGTCCACCACGGCGTGGGAGGTGACGGCTTCCTTCAACTGATTGACCTCTTCCTGCAGCGCGAAGAGCCGGTCGGCGTCGGCCACCGGCTCCTCGGGGGGTTCGTCGCCCGCCGAGTGGGTCTTCGAGGTCATCGTCCCCTCCAGCGTGACGAAGCATGACGCAGGACGCCCTTGTCTCTTCATGCTCTCTCTCCATGGCACTGCGGAGGGCGCCGGATCGCATCTCGGCAGGGAGGTGACGACCGCCCCGAAGGGGTACCCGGCCGGTGGAGGTGAGCGCGGATGAGCCCCTCGGAGGACACCCGGGCCTATGACGCCGCACCGTACCTGCCGTCGGGCGGCGGACTCGACACCCACCGGCGCGCCGCCGCACGGTGCCAGGGCTGCCCTCTGTACGAGAACGCCACCCAGACGGTGTTCGGCAAGGGCGACGAGTCCGCGCGCATCGTCCTCGTCGGCGAGCAGCCCGGCGACCAGGAGGACAAGCGGGGCGAGCCCTTCGTCGGACCGGCCGGGCGGCTGCTCGGCAAGGCACTTCAGGAGGCGGGCATCGACCGGGACACCGCGTACGTGACCAACGCGGTCAAACACTTCAAGTTCACCCTGGCCTCCGGCGGCAAACGCCGCCTCCACAAGGCGCCCGACCTGCGCGAGATCACCGCCTGCCGCCCCTGGCTGCTCGCCGAACTGCACCTCGTACGGCCCGAGGTCGTGGTGGCCCTGGGGGCGACCGCGGCCAAGGCCCTGATGGGCAGCTCGTTCCGGGTCACCAAGGACCGGGGCGCGCTGTTGACGATGCCCGGCCCCGAAGAGGAAGAGCGCCCGTACGTCGTGGCCACCCTCCATCCGTCGGCGATCCTGCGCGCCGACGACCGTGAGGCCGCCTACGAGGGGCTGGTCGCCGACCTGGCGGTGGCCGCCAAGGCACTGGGCGCGGCATGACCGTGGGCAGCCACCGAAGCGGCTGCCCACGGCAGGGACGCGGTGCGCTCACGCGGCCACCGCCACCGCCGCCACCGAGGGGGTACGCAGCGCGCGCCGGGCCGTGCCGAGGACCGTCCCCAGCGTCGCCGTCACCGCGATCGCGACGATGGCCAGCCAGATGCCGAGCCCCTGCTCCGGCCGGACCGAGTCCGTGCGGACGACGGTGAAGGGCAGAATCCCGGCGAGCCCGGCCGCCGTGCCGAAGAAGACACCGGTCGCCGTCAGGATCAGCCCCTCCACGCCGACCGTCCCCAGCACCTGGCCGGGCGTGGCGCCCGCCAGCCGCTGCTGACCGAACTCGCGGCTTCGGTACGTGGTCGCCGCGTACAGGGAGTTGATCAGCATCACGCAGGCGAAGACCACGATGATGCCGACGACGATCAGGTTGAGGGTCTCCAGGTTCTTGTCCTCGACCGATTTGGTCAGGCCCGAGGCCTCGATCGCGTCGTTCTCGACCGCCTGCATGTACAGCGTCGCCGTCGCCATACCGGTGAAAAGGATCAACGGCATGAGGACACCGGACAGCCGGTCGGCCTGCCGGCGCAGGGTGCGTACGGCCAGCCAGCCGCTCGCACCCGTCAGGGGCAGCCGGTCGAGCAGGCCCGCCAGCAGCCGGGGCGAGAGCAGCGCGAAGCCCACCGAGAGCAGGATCGCCCCGTACGCGGGCGGCGCCATCAGGGCGGGATCCGTCGCGTCGAGCACGAACGTGGAGCAGATCCCGAGACCGCCGACGACCAGGGCGGCGTACGTGAAGAACGTCCGCCCCCTGCCCCGCGGCAGGCGCCGCCGCGTCGCCCGTCGTACGGCGAGGAACGCCGCGCCCGCCGCCGCGAGCAGCGTGACGCCGATGCCCGACATGAGCCCGATGGGACCGAAGGAGTACGCCACCGAGCCGGCGACCTGCCCGCTGTCCTGGAACACCTCCAGCAGCAGCCGCCCGCCGAGCAGCGCGGGCCCGATCGCCAGCACGGTGCCCACCAGGGCGACCGCCACCGCCTCACCCACGACCATCCGCTTGATCTGCCCCGGAGTCGCTCCCGAGCAGCGCAACAGCTCGATCTCGGCGGCCCGTTGGCGCACGTTCACCGTCAGCGTGGAGGCCACGGCGAAGAACACCAGCAGGGTGCCGTAGCCGCCTACCACGCCCGCCGCGGTGGACAGTGTCTCCGCGCTCACGGAGTCGACACCCGGCTGCGCGGCCGTGTCGTGCATCGCGTTGAACGTCATGATGATCGCCGCGCCGAGGAAGGCGGACAGCAGGGTCGCGGTGAAGCGCCCGGGGCGCTGCCGGATCGAACGCATCGCCAGAACGAACATCGCTCACGCCTCCGTCAGGGTGTTGTCGCCCAGATGTGCCAGCCGTTCCGCGACGGCGTCGGCCGTCGGCGCCCGCATCCCGCCCGCGACCCGCCCGTCCGCGAGAAAGACGACCGAGTCGGCGTACGAGGCCGCCACCGGGTCGTGCGTCACCATCACCACGGTCCGCCCGTGCGTCCGTACCGCCTCCCGCAGCAGCCGCAGCACGTCCCGCGCGCTGCGCGTGTCCAGCGCACCGGTCGGCTCGTCCGCGAAGACCACCCGCGGCTCGGTGACCAGCGCCCGGGCGATCGCCACGCGCTGGCGCTGCCCGCCGGAGAGCTGGTCGGGCCGGTGCCCGAGCCGGTCGCCGAGCCCGACGGCCGCCAGGATCTCCCGCGTCCGCCGCCGGTCCACGCGCCGCCCGGCGAGCTTCAGCGGAAGGATCGTGTTCTGGGCCACGGTCAGCGTCGGCAGCAGGTTGTACTGCTGGAACACGAACCCGATCCGGTCGCGCCGGAACCTCGTCAGCTCGGCCTCGCTGTCCCCGGTCATCTCCGTGCCGTCGACCATCACGATCCCGCTGTCCGGCCGGTCCAGCCCGGCCGCGCACTGCAACAACGTGGTCTTGCCCGACCCCGAGGGCCCCATCACCGCGGTGAACGTGCCCGGCGCCAGGCTCAGCGTCACCCCGTCCAGCGCCTTCACGGCGCTCTCGTCCCGGCCGTAGGTCCTGCTCACCCTGACCAGCCGGAGAGCCTCCCCTGCGGGTCCCGTGTCGTGCGTGTGTCGCGCGCTTCGGCGAAACATCGTCATCGCCATCGCCGTCCCTCTCCGTCCGTCCGGCACGCCCTCTGCCATGCCCACGACGCTACGGAGACCGCGACGGCACCACATGGGGCGCAGAACCCGTCTTCGGGGGTGTACTCAGGGACACCCCGCACGGTGCACCGGAGCGAGCCGCCCCCGGCGGCCGCCGGACGACGTGACGCCTCCGTGACGACGGTGACCGTACTGGTGCGGTGGGGCGGCTTCCCGGGAGGGAACGGCGCCGGCACAGCTTCTTCATGGGGAACAACAACGGGGGATGCCGCAGATCCTGGCGGCGAAGATTACGTGACGCGGTCCTGGGAGCACACACCGACGCCCACGCCGACTTGGCGGTGGGGGCGTCGGGACTGCTCGACTTCCTGCGGGTCGACATCATGTGCGGCGACCGCTGGGCCTTCGGCCTGCTGGACCGCTCCCGGTCCGACCGGGACAGGCAACCCGCACGTCAGTCGTCCGTCACCGAGTCGAACAGCACCTGACCGCGGGCCCTCACTCCCCGCTCACCAGCACCACCTCCAGGGTGCGCGGCCCGTGCACCCCCTCGACCCGGTCGAGCTCGATGTCGCTGGTGGCGGAGGGGCCGGAGATCCAGGTCAACGGGCGTGCCGGGTCGAGCCGTTCGAGGGCCTGGGGCACCGAGGAGACCACCTGGTCGGGGACCCGCACGACACAGACGTGGTGGTCGGGGACGAGAGTGATACGGCGGCGGCCCTGATCCGGGCCGCCGTCCAGCACGATCGTGCCGGTCTCGGCGACGGCCACCGCGCAGGCCGTGATCACGCTGTCGACCTCGTCGAGTTCGTGCGGGGTGTTCGCGGCACGATCGTCGACACGCGTCGCCTCGACGGCGTCGAGCCAGCGCGCCGGCAGCTCCGGCGGAACCACCACACTCCGCGCACCCCGCTCCGCCAGAAGCCGAGCGAGCACGTCCGGCAGTTCCCCGGCCGCGCAGCGGTGCACGATCGCCCGGTAGTCCGCCAGGTTCTCGGCCAGCAGATCGACCGTCTCCTCGGCACTCCGCTGCCCGTGCTCGCGCACATAGTCCCGGTCGATGACCTGCTCGTACGGCGTGTCGTCCTGCCGTACGTCCGCGATCGCGCGCCGTACGCGGCCCAGGATCACATCCCTGCTGCTCACTTGCCGGAGTCCTCTCTCTTTTCGCCGCTCGCCTCCGGTACCGGCGTGCCCTTGCGGCTCACCGGCGGTCTCCGCCGTTCGTACGCTGCCACCAGTCACGGAACGGTTCCGCGGGCACCGCCGGCAGATCGCGGCTCGCGCTCCACGCCCTGCCGGGACCGGGCAGCGTCCGCGGATGGAAGCGGCGGGAGCGGGAGGCGAGCCGTTGCCCGGTGCGCAGGGCGCCGGGGTGGCTGAACGCCCAGCGTGCCGCACGCATCGCCGCCCGCTCGGCGGCGTGGCCCTTGGCGGGCTTGAGCACCACCTTGTTGCCGTGCTCCGTGACCTGGCCGCCCTGCACGACCCGCTCCCGCAGATGCACCAGCACCTCCGGGATGTCGATGGCGACCGGGCACACCTCGTAACAGGCGCCGCACAACGAGGAGGCGTACGGCAGGGACGCGTCGATCTCGCTCCCCGTGCCCCGGAGCTGAGGGCTGAGGATGGCGCCGATCGGGCCCGGGTAGACCGAGCCGTACGCGTGGCCGCCCGCCCGCTCGTACACCGGGCAGACGTTGAGACACGCCGAGCAGCGGATGCAGCGCAGGGCCTGGCGTCCGACCTGGTCGGCGAGTGCGTCGGTGCGGCCGTTGTCGAGCAGGACCAGGTGGAAGTTCTGCGGGCCGTCCTCGTCCGTGGTGCCGGTCCACGTCGAGGTGTACGGGTTCATGCGCTCGGCGGTCGAGGAGCGGGGGAGTGTCTGGAGGAAGACTTCCAGGTCCTGCCAGGTCGGCACGATCTTCTCGATGCCCACGACCGAGATCAGCGTCTCGGGGAGGGTGAGGCACATCCGGCCGTTGCCCTCGGACTCGACCACGACGAGCGTGCCGGTCTCGGCGACCATGAAGTTGGCCCCGGAGACGCCGACCTTGGCGCGCAGGAACTTCTCGCGCAGGTGCAGGCGGGCGGCCTCGGCGAGTTCGGCGGGGGTGTCGGTCAGGCCCTCCGGCGCCGGGCGGCCCCACTCGCTCATCTCGCGCGTGAAGATGTCCCGGATCTCGCCGCGGTTGCGGTGGATCGCCGGGACGAGGATGTGGGACGGCCGGTCGTTGCCCAACTGCACGATGAGCTCGGCGAGATCGGTCTCGTAGGCGTGGATGCCCTCGGCCTCCAGGGCCTCGTTGAGCCCGATCTCCTGCGTGGCCATCGACTTGACCTTGACGACCTCCGTCTCGCCGGTCGCCCGCACCAGGTCCGCGACGATCCGGTTGGCCTCGTCGGCGTCGGCGGCCCAGTGGACCGTGCCGCCGGCGGCCGTGACCGACTCCTCCAACTGCACCAGGTACCGGTCCAGATGGCGGAGCGTGTGGTCCTTGATCTGCTTGCCCGCCTCGCGCAGAGCCGCCCAGTCGGAGACCTCGGCGACCGCGCCCGCGCGCTTGGCGCGGATGGTGTGCGTGGCGTGGCGCAGATTGCCGCGCAGGGTCGCGTTGTGGACGGCCTCGTGCGCGGCCTCGGGGAACGCCGGGTGGGCGGGTGGGGGAAACGCAGGCATCCCGACGAAGGTCCCGCTCATACGGTCGGCTCCTCTTCCGTGCTCGCCAGGATCTCCGCGATGTGCACCGGCCGCATGCCCGTCCGCAGCCGGGTCATCGTGCCGCCGATGTGCATCAGGCAGGAGTTGTCGGCGGCGCACAGCACCTCCGCGCCCGTCGACTCGGCGTTGCGCACCTTGTCGGAGCCCATCGCCGCCGAGACATCGGAGTTCTTCAGCGCGAAGGTGCCGCCGAAGCCGCAGCACTCGTCCGCGCCGGGCAGCTCCCGCAGCTCCAGCCCCTTGACGGCCTTCAGGAGGCGGCGCGGTCGGTCACCGAGCCCCAGGCCGCGCAGGCCGTGGCAGGTCGGGTGGTAGGTCACCGTGTGCGGGTAGTACGCGCCGACGTCGGTCACGCCCAGCACGTCCACCAGGAACTCGGTGAGCTCGTACGTCTTCGGCACGACCGGCGCCAGCGTCCGCGCGAGCGTGTCCCCGCGGCCCTCGGCACGCGCCCGCTCGCCCATCCGCGGATACAGCTCCCGCACCATCGCCCCGCACGACCCGGACGGCGTCACGATCGCCTCGTACTCCCCGAAGACATCGGAGAACTTCCGGGCCAGTGGCTCCGCCTCATGGCGGTACCCGGTGTTGTAGTGCGCCTGCCCGCAGCACGTCTGGCCCATCGGGAAGTCGACCTCGACACCCAGCCTGGTCAGCAGTTTCACCACGGCGCGCCCGGTGTCCGGATAGAGCGTGTCGTTGACACAGGTCAGGAACAGGGCGACACGCATCGCGGCTCCTCGGGATCGGTCATCGGATGAGTGCAGGGTACGGCAGCCGGGACCCGACGGGCAGCCCCCGGCTCGCCACTCGGCGAGCCGGGTCTCCTCACCGTGCGGCGAGCCGGGCCTGAGCCGCGCGCCAGGCCGCCGGGTCGCCCCGCGGCTCGTACCGTGTGAGCGGCTGTGTACGGGCGAGGAGTTCACGCATCGCCGCACGGTCGCCGACCAGGCCCTGGGCGCGGGCCTGGACGAGGACGTTGCCCAGGGCGGCCGCCTCCGCCGGGCCCGCCACCACCGGCAGCCCGCAGGCGTCGGCGGTGAGCTGGCACAGCAGGGCGTTGCGGGTGCCGCCGCCGACCACATGGACGACGTCGACCGGGTGGTCGGCGAGCGACTGGGCCTCGGTGACCGCCCGGCGGTGGGCCAGGGCGAGCGAGTCGAGGATGCAGCGCGTGATCTCGGCCGGAGTCGCCGGCACGGGCTGGCCCGACTCCCGGCAGGCGTCGGCGATGCGCTCGGGCATCCGGCCGGGCGCCAGGAAGGCGGCGTCGCCCGCGTCCACGACCGACCGCAGCGCCGGTACCTCGGCCGCGGCCCGCAGCAACTCGCCCAGATCGGGGTCGCCCCAGTCCCGTACGCACTCCTGGAGCAGCCACAGCCCCATGATGTTCCGCAGATGGCGGACCGTGCCGTCAAGGCCCAGCTCGTTGGTGAAGTTCGCGGCCCGGCTCGCCTCGGTGAGCACGGGAGCGTCCAGCTCCAGGCCCGCCAGCGACCATGTGCCGGTGCAGATGTACGCGAAGCGCTCGCCCCCGGTGGCCGGGACGGCCGCCACCGCCGACGCCGTGTCGTGCGAACCGACCGTCGTCACCGGCACCGGGCCGGTCAGCCCGGTCTCCTCCAGCACCGGCTGCCGCAGCAGACCCGCCGGGTCCCCGGGCAGCCGCAGCGGCGCGAACAGCTCCAGGTCGATGCCGAGGCGCTCCGCCACGTCGTACGACCAGGTGCGGGTACGCGGGTCGATCAGCTGAGTCGTCGAAGCGTTGGTCAGCTCCGTGCCGGACTCGCCGGTGAGCCAGTAGGACAGCAGATCAGGGATGAGCAACAGCCGCTTCGCGTACGCCAGTTGGGACGAGGAACGGGCGGCCACCAGCTGGTACAGGGTGTTGAACGGCGCGTACTGCAGCCCGGTCGCCGCGTACAGCTCGGCGGCGGGCACGGTGGCCCACACCTTCTCCGCGACGCCCTCGGTGCGGGTGTCCCGGTAGTGCACCGGGTTGCCGAGCAGCGCCCCGTCGGCGTCCAGCAGCCCATAGTCCACGGCCCAGCTGTCGATGCCCACCGAGTCGAGTCGTCCACCGCAGTGGGCACCGGCCGCCCGCAGCCCGTCGAGCACCCCCGCGTACAGCCCGAGGATGTCCCAGCGCAGGCCCTCGGGCGTCCGCACCGGCCGGTTGGGGAAGCGGTGCGCCTCGGCGAGGTCCAGTACGTCGGGCCCCACCCGGCCGACCATGACGCGCCCGCTGGACGCGCCGAGGTCGACCGCGGCGAAGGCCTTCACCGCCCCGCTCATCGCAGGAAGGCGGCGGCGACGCCGGCGTCGACGGGCACGTGCAGGCCCGTGGTGTGCGTCAGGTCCCCGCCCGTCAGGGCGAACACGGCGTTCGCGACATGCTCCGGCAGCACCTCCCGCTTGAGGATGGTCCGCTGGGCGTAGAACTCGCCGAGCTTCTCCTCCTCAATGCCATAGGTGGCCGCCCGCTGGGCACCCCAGCCGCCCGCGAAGATCCCGGAGCCGCGCACGACGCCGTCCGGGTTGACGCCGTTGACACGGATGCCGTGCTCACCCAGCTCTGCGGCGAGCAGCCGGACCTGGTGGGCCTGGTCGGCCTTGGTGGCGGAGTACGCGATGTTGTTGGGACCGGCGAAGACCGCGTTCTTGGAGGCGATGTAGACGATGTCGCCGCCCAGCTCCTGCTGGATCATCACCCGGGCCGCCTCACGCGAGACGAGGAAGGAGCCGCGGGCCATGATGTCGTGCTGGAGGTCCCAGTCCTTGGCCGAGGTGTCCAGCAGCGGCTTGGAGATGGAGATCCCCGCGTTGTTGACGACGAGGTCGACCCCGCCGAAGGCCAGGACGGCCGCCTTGAACGCCGAGGCGATCTGCTCCTCGTCCGTCACGTCCACGGCGACCGCGACGGCCTTGTCCGGGCCGCCCAGCTCGTCGGCGACGGCCTGCGCGTTCTCGGCGTTCAGGTCCGCGATGACGACACACGCGCCCTCGGCCGACAGCCGGCGGGCGATCGCCTTCCCGATCCCGCTCCCGGCGCCGGTCACCAGCGCCACCCGCGTCGCGAGCGGCTTGGGCTTCGGCATCCGCTGGAGCTTGGCC
Organism: Streptomyces sp. NPDC002845; assembly: GCF_053591955.1. Classification (NCBI taxonomy): domain Bacteria; kingdom Bacillati; phylum Actinomycetota; class Actinomycetes; order Kitasatosporales; family Streptomycetaceae; genus Streptomyces; species Streptomyces sp. NPDC002845. The sequence goes on from NZ_JBSFUU010000009.1 coordinate 30,874, forward strand.
TCCTCAAGGGCCCAGTACTCGATGCGGAACTTCTCCGACTCCTCGATCGGCGCGTACGTCGACACGGCCTCGGCCCCGCGCATCACGTTGATCGCGTTGACGTAGAACTCACCGGCCACGCGGGCGGTCTGCTTGTCCTTGCCGAAGGAGAACATGCCCACGCCCGGGATCAGCACGATCGCCGGGTCGGCACCGCGCATCGCGGGGGAGTCGGGCAGGGCATGCCGCTCGTAGTAGGCGGCGTACTCCTCGCGGTACTCGGTGTGCAGCTCCTTCAGCCGGGCGATCGCCTCGTCCAGCTCCGCCGTGGGCGGCAGGTCGAGGACCAGCGGCCGGACCTTCGTACGGAGGAAGTGGTCCGGGCAGGACGTGCCGAGGGCCGCCAGCCGCGGGTGCTCGGCACTGGCGAGGAAGCCGAGAACCACGTCGGCGTCGTTGAAGTGGCCGACCTGCGGCTTGTCCTGTGAGGCGATGGCCCGGACGTACGGCGCCAGCGCGGCCGCCCGCTCCCGGCGCTCGGCCTCGGGCAGCGCCCCGTACCCCTCGATCACGGGCCCGAAGGGCTCCGCCTTGCCGCGCTCGGCGAGGAAGGCCTCGGCGGTACGGATGATGTGCAGCGAGTTCCGCTCGCACTCCTCGGCGGTGTCACCCCAGGCGGTGATCCCGTGCCCACCGAGGATGCAGCCGATCGCCTGCGGGTTGGCCTCCTTGACCGCCGCGATGTCCAGCCCGAGCTGGAACCCGGGCCGCCGCCACGGCACCCACACCACGCTGTCCCCGAAGCACTCGGCGGTCAGCTTCTCCCCGTCGGCCGCGCAGGCCAGCGCGATACCGGAGTCGGGGTGCAGATGATCGACGTGGGCCGAGTCCACCAGACCGTGCATGGCGGTGTCGATGGACGGGGCGGCGCCACCCTTGCCGTGCAGGCAGTAGTCGAACGCGGCCACCATCTCGTCCTCGCGCTCCACACCGGGGTACACCTCGGTGAGCGCCCGCAACCGGTCCAGCCGCAACACGGCGAGGCCCGCCTCAGTGAGCGTCCCGAGGTCACCACCGGACCCCTTCACCCACATCAGCTCGACGTCACCCCCGGTCACGGGATCGGTCTCAGTACCCTTCGCGGACGCGTTGCCGCCGGCGTAGTTGGTATTGCGGGGATCAGCACCGAGCCGATGGGAACGGGCGAGGAGGGCGTCGGCTTCGGGGTGGGGTGCCATGTGTGATCAGTCCTTCGTGAAGAGCAGTACGTTTTCTGGGACGGGGTGGGGAGGAGCCTGGGGATCGGCGCGAACGCGCGCCGACAGGGGCGCGGGGCTGTGACATCAGCGGCTCCGCCGCGGGGCGCGACCAGCCACATGCGGCCCGCGGAACTGTGAACATCCGCACCCATACGGCGGTGAACGGGTCAAGCCGAGCGCAGCGGCTAGGCCCCCCAACCCGCTTGCTGCCCACCAACCCGCTCCTCAGCGATCTTCGAGGCCCACCCGGACCGGCGATACGCCGCCATCGGGTCGGGGTCCAACCCCATCTCCTCACGAACCTCAGCCAGCAACGGCCGCACATCGGTGTTGTACGCATCCATGAGCACGGCATTCGCCCCGAGCACGTCCCCGGCCCGCTGGGCGGAGCCCAACGCCTCCCGGTCGACCAGCAGCGCCTTCGCCGTAGCCTCCTGCACATTCATCACCGACCGAATAATCGCGGGGATCTTCGCCTCGATGTTGTGGCACTGGTCGAGCATGAACGCGACCTCGGGCGTGAACCCGCCGCCCCGCACCACCTCGTACATGATCCGGAACAGCTGGAACGGGTCGGCCGCTCCGACCATCAGGTCGTCATCGGCGTAGAAGCGCGAGTTGAAGTCGAACCCGCCGAGCTTCCCCTCCCTGAGCAGCGTCGCCACGATGAACTCGATGTTGGTCCCCGGCGCGTGGTGACCCGTGTCCACCACGACCTGCGCCTTGGGCCCGAGCTTGAGGCAGTGGGCGTAGGCCGTGCCCCAGTCCGGGACGTCCGTCGTATAGAAGGCGGGCTCGAAGAACTTGTACTCGAGCAGCATCCGCTGCCCGTCCCCGAGCCGCCCGTACACTTCGGCCAGCCCTTCGGCGAGCCGGTCCTGCCGCTCGCGCACATCGTCCTGGCCGGGATAGTTCGTGCCGTCGGCGAACCACAGCTTCAGGTCGGCCGAGCCCGTCGCGTCCATGATGTCGACGCACTCCAGCAGGTGGTCGACGGCCTTGCGCCGCACCACCGCGTCCGGGTGGCAGATGCTGCCGAGCTTGTAGTCGTCGTCCTGGAAGGTGTTGGAGTTGATCGCGCCCAGCTGAACGCCGCGCTCCTCGGCATACTTGGCCAGTGCTGCATAGTCGTCGACCTTGTCCCACGGAATGTGCAGGGCAACGGTCGGCGCGACGCCGGTGAAGGCGTGCACCTGGGCGGCGTCGTCCAGCTTCTCGCGCGGAGTGCGGGGGACACCCGGCTGTGCGAACACTTTGAACCGGGTCCCCGAGTTCCCGTACGCCCACGATGGTGTCTCGATGGCCTGGGTCTTGAGCGCGGCCTTCACCGCGGCGAGCTCGGTCACTTCACGGCTCCTGTGACGTAAGGGTCTTCGGGTCTGAGAAGACAACTGAGAGGACAACTCAGAAGACTGCTGAGAAGAAGACGGTCTGAAACGATTCAGGAGGTGAAGTTATGAGTCCCTCGAAGGGCTGTCAACCCCTACGGCGCAGGATGGGCCCCGTGACCTGGATGTGACCTCTGGATATCGGAAACGGATCGAAAAAATTTCGACACGAACCCATTGACGCGACCTGGCTCACCTGCCTAACGTCCCGGCAACCCAGTTGAAACCTTTCACGACGCGGTGAGGGCCCCGCCCGCCGGCGTCGTCGAGGAGCCCCCAATGACCCACCCGTCCGACACGGGTCCGACCCCGGTGCTGGCGCTCAGGGACATCTCGAAGTCCTTCGGCGCGGTACGCGCCCTGCGGGACGTGTCCCTGGAACTGTTCCCCGGTGAGGTGCACGCCCTCGCCGGTGAGAACGGCGCGGGCAAGTCGACCCTCATCAAGACGCTCGCCGGGGTGCACCGACCGGACGCCGGCCAGGTGCTGCTCGACGGTGAGCCGACCGTCTTCCACGGCCCCGGTGACGCCCGCGACGCCGGCATCGCCGTGATCTACCAGGAGCCGACGCTCTTCCCCGATCTGTCGATCGCCGAGAACATCTACATGGGCCGCCAGCCCAAGCGCGCTCTCGGCCGTATCGACCACAAGGCCACCCACACGGCGACCCTCGCCCTGATGCAGCGCCTCGGCGTCGAGCTCGACCCCGACCGCCCGGCGCGCGGCCTGTCCATCGCGGACCAGCAGATCGTCGAGATCGCCAAGGCGCTCTCCTTCGACGCCCGCGTCCTGATCATGGACGAGCCGACCGCGGCCCTGACCGGCAGCGAGGTGGCCCGCCTCTTCGGCGTCGTCCGCACCCTGCGCGAGCAGGGCGCCGCCGTCCTGTTCATCTCCCACCGGCTGGAGGAGATCTTCCAGATCTGCCGGCGGGTGACCACCCTGCGCGACGGCGCCTGGATCTCCAGCGAGCTCATCGACGGCATGACCGAGGACGATCTCGTACGCCGGATGGTCGGCCGGGATCTCGACGAGCTGTACCCCAAGCAGGACGTCGCGCCGGGCGAGATCGCGCTGAGCGTCCGGCGGCTGACCCGCGAGGGCGTCTTCACCGATGTCTCCTTCGACGTCCGGCGCGGCGAGATCGTCGGCCTCGCCGGACTCGTCGGCGCCGGTCGTACGGAGGTGGCCCGGGCCGTCTTCGGCATCGACCGCTGGGACGCCGGCGAGGTCGAGGTCGGCGGCCGGAAGCTGACCAACGGTGCCCCGTCCACCGCCATGGCCGCCGGGCTCGCGCTCGTCCCCGAGGACCGGCGGGCCCAGGGGCTGGTGATGGACATGTCCATCGAGCGGAACATCGGCCTCACCGGACTCCGTACGACCGTGAAGGCCGGCCTGATGGACCGCGGCGCCGAACGCAGCCGCTCCCTCGACTGGGCCGTCAAGCTCCAGGTGAAGTACGCCCGGATCGCCGACACCGTGAACACGCTGTCCGGCGGCAACCAGCAGAAGGTCGTCCTCGCCAAGTGGCTCGCCACCGGCCCCGAGGTGCTGATCGTCGACGAGCCGACCCGCGGCATCGACGTCGGTACGAAGGCGGAGGTGCACCGGCTGCTCAGCCAGCTCGCCGCCGACGGGGTGGCCGTCCTGATGATCTCCTCGGACCTGCCCGAGATCCTCGGCATGGCCGACCGCGTCCTGGTGATGCACGAGGGCCGCCTGACCGCCGAGATCTCCCGTTCCGACGCCACCGAGGAATCCGTGATGGCCGCAGCCACGGGGAGGGCCGCCGCATGACGGTGACCGCACCCAATCCCACGTCCACTGCCGACGTGCCCAAGTCCAGCGGCACACGCCTCGTCGACCGCGTCTTCAAGATGCGCGAACTCGCCATCCTGGTCGTCTTCCTGGTGATGATCGGCATCACCCAGGCGGGCAACAGCGAGTTCCTCTCCGAGCAGGGCATCAAGGACCTGTTGCTCAACGCGACCATCCTGGTCCTCGTCGCCACCGGCCAGTCCCTGGTGGTCATCACCCGGAACGTCGACCTGTCGGTCGGCTCGACGCTCGGCATCAGCGCCTTCGCGGCCGGCATCTACCTCCAGGGCGGCGGCAACTCCGTCGTGGCCGTGTTCCTCGCGGTCCTGACCGGCGTCGCCTTCGGCCTGCTCAACGGGGTCCTGGTGAGCCTCGGCCAGGTGCCCGCGCTCGTGGTCACCCTGGGCACGCTCTACATCATCCGCGGCATCGACTCCATCTGGGTCGGCTCACGCCAGATCACGGCGGCCGACCTGCCCGACGGCTTCGTCGACTTCGGCTCCGGCGGCATCTCCGCGGTGCCGTGGCTGGCGCTGATCGCGCTGGCGGTGCTGGTGGCCACCGCGTACTACCTCAAGCAGTTCGGCAGCGGACGCGAGCTGTATGCCCTCGGCTCCAACCCGGAGGCCGCCCGGCTCGCCGGTATCCCCGTGCGCAAGCGGATCCTGACCGCGTACACCTTCTGCGGGGCCCTCGCCGGACTCGCGGGCGCCATGTACCTGGCCCGGTTCGGCAACGTGGACTCCGGCACCGGCACCGGCTACGAACTCACCGTCGTCAGCGCGGTCGTGGTCGGCGGCGTCGTCTTCACCGGCGGCTCCGGCAGCGTCTACGGCGCGGCCCTCGGAGCGCTGCTGCTGACCTCCATCAACAGCGTGCTGCCCGCCCTCGGCGTCAGCTCGGTGTGGGTGCTCGCGATCAACGGCATCCTGCTCATCCTCGCCATCGCGGTCGACCGGATCGTCGCGCTGCGCGTGGCCTCCGCCCTGAAGAAGAGGAACGCCCGCCATGGCTGACTCGTCACTCGCGCGCGCCATCCGCTGGGACACGGTTGTCGGTGCCCTCCTCATCGTCGTCCTGCTGATGTCCTTCGGTTTCGTCGACGGCTTCGGGAACGCGCTCAACCTGTCCTTCCTCATCGGCAACACCCTGCCGATCGCGCTGATCGCCCTGCCCATGACCCTGCTCGTGGTCTCCGGCGAGATCGACCTCTCCGTCGCCTCCACGGCCGGCCTGTCCGGCGCCGTGATGGGCGCGCTGTGGAACCAGGGCATGACCATCGAGACGATCATCCCGATCTGCCTGCTGCTGGGCGTGGTGTGCGGGCTGATCAACGGCCTGCTCGTCACCCGGCTCGGACTGCCCTCCCTCGCCGTCACCATCGGCACCCTCGCCGCCTACCGGGGCATCGCACAGATCGTGCTGGGCTCCGACGCGGTGACCGATTTCCCCACCCCCTACCTGGAGTTCGCGGCCGGACGCGTCGGGGACAGCTTCGTCCCGCAGGCCTTCCTGCCCTTCCTGGTACTGCTCGCCATCGCGGTGGTCGCCCTGCACGCCACCCCGTTCGGACGGTCGCTGTTCGCGATCGGCGCCAGTGAGGAGGCCGCACGCTTCGCCGGCATCCGTGTGAAGCGGCAGAAGCTGATCCTGTTCACGGTGACGGGCCTGATGGCCTCGCTCACCGGAGTCTTCTGGGCACTGCACTACGCCAGCGCCCGCTACGACAACGCCATGGGGCTCGAACTCTCCGTCGTCGCGGCCGTGTTGCTCGGCGGCATCGACTTCGACGGCGGCAAGGGCACGCTCGGCGGCGCGATCGCGGGAGTCTTCCTCCTCGGCGCGCTGCAGAACGTGATGAGCCTCCAGGATGTCTCCGCCCAGTCGCAGATCGTCGTCACCGGCGTTCTGCTCGTCCTCTCCGTGCTCGGCCCCCGGGTCGCACGGCAGATCGCTGTCGCGAGGGCGGGGCGCAGAGCCGCCTCGGCGCCGCTCTCCAAGGCGCCCACCCCGTCCTCGTAACCCTCTCACCCTCGCAAATAAAGGACCTCCTCATGCGCAAGTCATCCCTCCGCCGTGCCTGCACGGCCCTCGCCGCCGTCACCTCGTTCGCCCTGGCCGCCACCGCCTGCGGCGGCACCACCAAGGAGGACGTCAGCAACGAAGGCGGCGCGGCCACCGCGACCGGCCAGGCCGACCCCAACGCGGAACTCAAGACGGGCCTGACCGTCGGCTTCCTGCCCAAGCAGGTCAACAACCCGTACTTCACCTCCGCCGACAAGGGCGGCGAGGCGGCCCTGAAGGAGCTGGGCTCCAGCTACAAGGAGGTCGGCCCGAACAGCGCCACCGACACCTCCAGCCAGGTCTCCTACGTCAACACGCTCACCCAGCAGCAGGTCGACGCCATGGCCGTCTCCGCGCAGGACCCGGGCGCCCTGTGCACCGCGCTCAAGCAGGCCATGAGCAACGACATCAAGGTCGTCACCTACGACTCCGACACCAAGCCGGAGTGCCGCAACGCCTTCGTCTCGCAGGCCAGCGGCGAGGACCTGGGCCGCACCGAGGTGCAGCTGCTCGCCGAGCAGATCGGCTACAAGGGCGAGATCGCGATCCTGTCCGCCGCGCAGACCGCGACCAACCAGAACGCGTGGATCGAGTTCATGAAGGACGAACTCAAGGACCCGAAGTACAAGGACATGAAGCTGGTCAAGGTCGCGTACGGCAACGACGACGCCCAGCAGTCCTTCCAGCAGACCCAGGGCCTGCTGCAGGAGTACCCGAACCTGAAGGGGATCATCTCCCCGACCACGGTCGGCATCAAGGCGGCCGCCCAGTACCTGTCCGGCTCGAAGTACAAGGGCGAGGTCAAGCTGACGGGCCTCGGCACCCCGAACGACATGCGCAAGTACGTCAAGAACGGCACCGTCGACGCCTTCGAGCTGTGGGACCCGGCCAAGCTCGGTGAGCTCGCCGCCCGTACCGCCGTCGCCCTGGTCTCCGGCCAGATCACCGGCCAGGAGGGCGAGACCTTCACCGCCGGTGACATGGGCGAGTACACCATCGGCGCGGACGGTGTGATCAGCCTCGGCAAGCCGACCGTCTTCAACAAGGACAACATCGACGACTTCGACTTCTAGGCCTCGTAGTCCTTCAGTCCCGCAGCGCCGGCGGGTCCCCCTGCCCGCCGGTCAACACCCAGCCCAGGAGCGGTACTTCATGCAGCGTGTCTGTTTCCTGCTCAAAGTACGTGCGGACCGGATCGACGAGTACCGCGAACGGCACGCCGCCGTGTGGCCCGAGATGCTCGAAGCGCTCTCGGCCACCGGCTGGCACAACTACTCCCTCTTCCTGCGCGACGACGGCCTGCTCGTCGGCTATCTGGAGACCGAGGACTTCGAGGCCGCGCTCGCCGGCATGGAGGCCACCGAGGTCAACGCCCGCTGGCAGAAGGAGATGGCACCGTTCTTCGAGTCCCTGGACGGCGCCCGGCCCGACGAGGCCATGAAACCGCTCACCGAGGTGTTCCACCTCGCCTGACACCCCGCGCGACACCCCCGCGACACCCCGCTCAACCCGTGCTCGACCCCCGCTCGCCCCTTCGTCCCGCACCTCGCCGACAACGGAGTCCCCCGAGATGAGAAGACGTACCCTCCTGGGCGCCGCCCTCGCCGGTGCCGTGGTGACCCCCGCCATCGCCTCCGGCACCGCCCGCGCCGCCGACCCCGGCCCCTCGGTCACCCTGACAGGCAGCACCCTGCTCGACAGCCAGGCCATCTTCTTCGTGTCGTACGACGGCCTGGTCAACAACAACGCGTTCCAGAAGAACGGTCTGCTGACCTACAAGGGCTACCAGTACGCCGTCTGGTACACCGCCGACCGCAACGCCGTCGTCGGCCGCCGCAAGTTCCCGTCGAGCACCTGGCAGACCGTCAAGGTCGGCCACACCCTGAGGTACAACGACTCCCACAACGTCATCTCCATGGGCGTCTCCAAGGTCGACGGCCGGCTGCACCTCAACATGGACTCCCACAGCGACGGCTTCACCTACGTCAAGTCGGTGGCCGGCCTCATGGACAACCCGGACGGGATGAGCTGGACCGCGAGCCGCTTCGGCGCCCCCCAGTCCACCCTCGACGGACTCGGGCTCACGTCCCAGTTCACCTATCCGCAGTTCATCTCCACGCCCGAGGGCCGGCTCCAGCTGAGCTACCGCGTCGCCGTCTCAGGCAACGGCCGCAACGCCCTCGCCGAGTACGACGGCACGTCCTGGACCAGCCTCGGCGAGTGGACCAGCTCCACCGGCACCTACAGCAGCGAGCACGGCTCCAGCACGGCCCGCAACATGTACCTGCACGGCATCGACTACGACCGGAACGGGCGCCTGCACTCCTTCTTCACCTGGCGCGAGCAGAACGGCGCCGTGATGTGCAACGGCGGCGGCATCACCAATCACGACACCGGCTACGTCTACTCGGACGACCGCGGCCGCACCTGGCGCAACAACGCGGGCACCGTCGTCGGCACCACCGGCAGCGCCGACAGGGTTTCCGTCAACGACGCCGGGCTGGTCGTGGACCCGCTCAACCCGGACCACTCGCTGATGAACCAGGAGGCCCAGTTCACCGACTCGGCAGGCCTGCCGCACGCCATCATCAGCTATGTCCCCGGCCGCTTCGGCCAGTGCACGACGAACTACGTCGCCAACCGCACCGCCAACGGCCGCGCCTTCCACGTCCGCAAGAACGCCTCCGGCGCCTGGCAGAAGACCGAGATACCGGTCCCGCTGAACTCCAGCCAGCGCACCAAGCTCATCCTCGACAAGTACGACAACGCGTACGCGATCTTCCCCTTCTGCCGTATCGCCGGAGCCTCCAAGGCCTCCGGGTACACGGACTGGACGATGCTGTACGACGGGGTGGGCGCCGGGCTGAACGCCTTCGGTGAGGTCGTCATCGACGAGATGCGGATCGCACAGGACAACTTCCTGTCGATCATGTACCAGGAGAGGTCCAGCGGTACGACGCCCTCGGCGCTCCGCTCGCTCAACTTCCGCCTGCCCGCCTGATCCATGACGTCGTGAACGGGAAACCGTGAACGACGCAGCCGCGGCGGGTGCGCCACGGCGACAACCCTCCTGTGAGCAGGAAGGTAATGTGAACGCGCACCCGCCGCTCCGCATCTTTTGGAGGTCCTCGCCCGATGGCCCAGTCGGTGGGTATCAAGGACGTCGCCCGCGCCGCCGGAGTCTCCGTCGGCACGGTCTCGAACGTGATCAACCGCCCGGACACGGTCGCGTCCGAGACCCGTGCCCGCGTGCTCTCCGCGATCGACCGGCTCGGCTACGTCCGCAGCGAGTCGGCGCGCCAGTTGCGCGCCGGGCGCAGCCGCATCATGGGCCTGCTCGTCCTCGACATGGGCAACCCCTTCTTCGTGGACGTCGCCCGCGGCGCCGAACGGGCCGCGCGCGAGGCCGGGCTCGGCGTGATGGTCTGCAACAGCGCCCAGAGCCCGGGCGAGGAGGCCGACTACCTGGCGCTCTTCGCGGAGCAGCGGGTGCGCGGGGTCCTGCTGACACCCGCCGACGCGTCGGGACGCAACATCAAGGCGTTCCGCCGTCACAACATCCCCTTCGTGCTCGTGGACCGGGTCGCCGAGGGCACCACCGAGTGCTCGGTGTCGGTCGACGACGTGGCGGGCGGCGCCCTCGCCACACGCCATCTGGTCGACGCGGGGCACCGCTCCATCGCGTACGTCAGTGGCCCGCCCGAACTGAACCAGGTCCGCGACCGCCGTACCGGTGCCCTGGGCGCCCTGCGGGAGGCCGGTCTCGGACCGGAGTGCCTGCGCGAACTGCCCACCGAGCGCCTCGACGTGGCCGCGGGCCGTGACGCCGGTGCCCGTCTCCTCGGCCTCGCCGAACGCCCGACGGCGGTGTTCTGCGCCAACGACCTGCTCGCGCTCGGCGTCCTGCAGGCCATGTTCGCGGCCGGTGTGAGCGTGCCGGACGACCTCGCGATCGTCGGCTACGACGACATCGAGTTCGCCGCCGCGGCCGCCGTCCCGCTCACCTCCGTACGGCAGCCGGCGGTCACCATGGGCGCGCTCGCCGCCGAACTGCTTTTGGAGGAGACCGAGTCCGAGACCGCGCCGACCGAGCACCAGCACAAGCGGGTCGTGCTCCAGCCGGAACTGGTGGTGCGCAGCTCCAGCCTGTCGGCGCGTTGACGGGGAGTGCTCGGCGGGGCGTTGATCGCGGGTGCTGACTGCCGATTCAGCAAGGATTTCTTGATCCACGGGGTCGGCTCGGCGATGATTCTGTGGTGAACTGGGGCACGGCCTGCGATCCATCCGTCCCTGGAGCCCCGTTGACCGTCAGCTACCGTCAGCCCGGTGTCGTCCTCACCGACCGCCGTTTCACCGTGCCCCTCGACCACGACGACCCGGCCGGGGAGCGGATCGGGCTGTACGCGCGTGAAGTTGTCGCGAGTGACAAAGCGGATGACGATCTGCCCTGGCTGCTCTATCTCCAGGGCGGTCCCGGCTTCGGGGCGAATCGGTTCGTCGGTCGGCAGGCCTGGCTGGAGCGCGCCCTGAAGGAGTTCCGCGTCCTGCTCCTAGACCAGCGCGGCACCGGCGCCTCCACCCCCGCCAACAGACAGACCCTCCCGCTGCGCGGCGGCCCCCGCGAACAGGCGCGGTACCTCACGCACTTCCGCGCCGACTCCATCGTCCGCGACTGCGAGGCCATCCGTCCCGAAGTCACCGGCGGCGCCCCCTGGACCGTCCTCGGCCAGAGCTTCGGCGGCTTCTGCACGGTGACCTACCTGTCCATGGCGCCCGAGGGCCTGCGCACCGCCCTGATCACCGGCGGCCTGCCCTCCCTGCACGGCCACGCCGACGACGTCTACCGGGCCGCCTACCCACGCGTCGAGCGCAAGATCGCCGCCCACTACGCCCGCTACCCGCAGGACATCGAGCGGGCCCGGCAGATCGCCGAGCACCTGCTCGCGCACGAGGTCGTCCTGCCGAACGGCTACCGGCTCACCGTCGAGGCCTTCCAGTCCCTCGGCATCGTCCTCGGCCGCAGCGACGGCAGCCACCGCCTCCACTACCTCCTGGAGGACGCCTTCGTCCATACCTCTCAGGGGCTCTCCCTCTCCGACGCCTTCCAGGAGGAGGCGCAGGCACTCCTGTCGTACGCCGGCCACCCCCTGTACGCGCTGGTCCACGAGGCGATCTACGGCCAGGACACCCGCCCCACCGCCTGGTCCGCGGAGCGGGTGCGCGCCGAGTTCCCGCAGTTCGACGCCGCCAAGACGCTGACGCAGGACGGACCGCTGTTGTTCACCGGCGAGTCCGTGCACCCCTGGATGTTCGCCACCGACCCGGCCCTGCGCCCCCTGCGCGAGACCGCCGAGGAACTGGCCGCCCGTACCGACTGGAAGCCCCTGTACGACACCGAACGCCTCGCCGCCAACGAGGTCCCCGTCGCGGCGGCGATCTACCACGACGACATGTACGTCGACACCGCCCACTCCCTCGCGACGGCCCGCTCGATCCGCGGACTGCGCACCTGGGTCACCGACGAGTTCGAGCACGACGGAGTACGGGCCGGTGGACCGCGCGTACTGGACCGGCTGCTGGCCCTGGCGCGCGACGAGGTGTGAGGGCCTGCGGAGCGGAAACGCGGAAGCCCGTTGTCGGCGGCGCGAAAACGAAAAGCGCCCGTTGTCAGCGGTGCGGGCTAGGGCCTGTCCGGCGGATCCGCCGACCTCAACCTGCGGTGCCCCTGAAAGCGCCGGTGAGCGGGGTCATGGGGGTGCCCTCGCGCGAGCCGGGCGAAGCCGGTTCGAGCGTGGGGGAGCGTGCAGCCGCAAGGCGGAGGAGGCTGTGACATCAGCCGCTGCCGCGGCGGGCGACGCGGAGCGTCTGCGACCGACGACAACGCGGCTGGGGGTCCCCCACGCCCTTAAGACAGTGGGGGAGTGCGTGCCACGCCCCGCGGCCCAGGCGTGATCCGCCGGACAGGCCCTAGGGTGCGAAACATGAACGAGCCGACGAACGACCAGCTCACACCCATGCCGGAGGACTGGCAGCGCGCCCTCGCCGTCGTGGCCCACCCGGACGACCTCGAATACGGCTGCTCCGCGGCGATCGCGGCGTGGACCGACGGCGGCCGCGAGGTCGCCTACGTCCTGGCGACCCGAGGGGAAGCCGGCATCGACACGCTGGAGCCCGCTACGTGCGCCCCGCTGCGCGAGCGGGAACAGCGGGCCAGTGCCGCCGTCGTCGGGGTGTCCGAGGTGGAGTTCCTCGACCACAGGGACGGGGTCGTCGAGTACGGTCCGGCCCTGCGCCGGGACATCGCCGCCGCGATCCGACGGCACAGGCCCGAACTGGTCATCACGCTCAACCACCGCGACACCTGGGGCGGGGTCGCCTGGAACACTCCGGACCACGTGGCCGTGGGACGCGCCACCCTGGACGCGGCAGCCGACGCCGGCAACCGGTGGATCTTCCCGGACCTCGTCGAACAGGGTCTGGAGCCCTGGAGCGGCGTCCGCTGGGTCGCCGTCGCGGGCTCCTCCACCCCCACGCACGCGGTGGACGCGACCCCCGGCCTGGAGCGCGCCGTGCGCTCGCTGCTGGAACACCGCACGTACATAGAGGCGTTGACCGACCGGGACCCGGAGACGTACGTCCGCGAGTTCCTGACCGGGTTCGCCGAGCGGACGGGCGAACGCTTCGGCGGCAATCCGGCGGTGGCGTTCGAACTCTTCAGCCGGCAGCCGTAGTCGAACGGCATTTCTGGATTGCTGGCGACCGCCAGGGGGAGGAAGGCAGGCGTTGGACGACAAGGAACAGCTCGCGGAACGGTTCGAGGAGCAGCGCGGGCAGCTGAGAGCGGTGGCCTACCGGATGCTCGGCTCGCTCAGCGAGGCCGACGACGCCGTCCAGGAGGCATGGCTGAAGCTGAGCCGCTCCGACACCAGCGAGGTACGGAACCTGGCGGCCTGGCTGACGACCGTGACCGGACGGCTCTGCCTGGACATGCTGCGCTCGCGCCGCACCCGCCGCGAGGAGCCCATGGAGGCGTACGAGACGTTCGTGCCCGATCCGGTCGTCGGCCCCCTTGAGCCGAAGGACCCCGAGCGGGAGGTGCTCCAGGCCGACTCCGTGGGCCTCGCCCTGCTGGTGGTCCTGAAGACGCTGGAGCCCGCGGAGCGGCTGGCGTTCGTGCTGCACGACATGTTCGCGGTGCCCTTCGACGACATCGCGCCGATCGTGGACCGTTCCCCGGCGGCGACCCGGCAGCTCGCCAGCCGTGCCCGGCGCCGGGTGCAGGGGGCCGAGCCCGCCCCGGACCCCGACCTCGCCCGGCAGAAGAAGGTCCTCGACGCCTTCCTGGCCGCCTCGCGCGGCGGGGACTTCGAGGCGCTCCTCTCGGTCCTCGACCCGGAGGTCGTCCTGCGCGCCGACACCGGTGCCCTCCCCGGGTCGAAGCTGGTGCGGGGAAGGGAGTCGGTGGCCCAACAGTCGTTCATGTACCGGCAGTTGGCGCAGTTCGCGCGTCCGGTGCTGGTCAACGGCGCGGTGGGCCTGCTCACCCGCGTCGAGGGCAAGCCGCTGTCGGTCATGGGCGTCACCGTGGTCGACGGCAGGATCGTCGCGCTGTACATCCTGGGCGACCCGGAGCGGCTCGCGGGCCTCGACCTCGCGGGGCTGGAGGACTGAGGGACCCATGTGTCGTGGGACACCGCCGTGCTCCGTTCAGGCGGCGGTGCCCCGGCAGGGGCATCATCGGTGCGCCGCACGGGGAAGGCATGGGGCGCCGCGGCACGTCCGACCCGGGAGTGACCACCGATGACGTCCCAGCCCGCCACCGCCACCACACCGCCCGCCCACACCTGGGCCGTCGACGAACTGCTGCGGCACATCCCGCACCGCAACGGCGTGGGCCTGCCGCGCATGGCCATGGAAGACGTGGAGGTCGGAGGCGTCCTGATCCGCGTCGGCGAGGTGGTGTACGCGTCGTACCTGGCGGCGAACCGGGACCCGGAGGTCTTCGCGGACCCGGACGTGGTGGACTTCGACCGCAGTGGCACCGCCCACCTGTCGTTCGGATACGGGCCGCACCGCTGCATGGGCGCCATGCTGGCCCGTATGGAGTCGGAGGTCATGCTCGCCGGGCCAGGCGCGCTTCTCCGAACTGCGCCTGGCCCGGCCGGCAAAGGAGACGGTCTTCCAGCGCAAGGGGTTCATCAGGGGACCGCAGTCCCTGATCGTCACCTGGTGAGCGGGAAGGCCCTCACGCGGCCAGCGCGTGGTCGTACGTCCGCACCGGGCCCACGATCCGCCCGTCCGGCAGCAGCTCACCGGTGTCGTCGAAGACGACGGTGCCGTTGCACAGCAGGTTCCAGCCCTGCTCCGGGTGGGCGGACACGATCACGGCCCGGTGGTGGTCGGGGCTGTCGGCGGTGGGGCACGAGGGCTGGTGGGTGCACATGAGGTCTCTCCCAAGTCTGCTTCTGCGGCGTCCACTTCGGCCGTTCCTACTGTCGTAGCGGAGCTTGTTTTCCGTTGTATTAGGGACCTCTCCGGACCGGAAATCTCATCGGTGAGTTCGTTCCGCGCGGGGGAGTCGGACGAGTGAGGACAAGTCACCCTTAGGGTGAACCTCATGGAACGAACACCGGCCGGCCTCCTCGACCTCCTCGATCTGCGGGCCGACTGCGCCCGCTGCTTCGGACTGTGCTGTGTCGCGCTGCCCTTCGCCGCCTCCGCGGACTTCGCGCGCGACAAGGCGGCCGGCCGGCCGTGCGTGAACCTCCAGGACGACTTCCGCTGCGGTATCCACACACGGCTCAGGCAGGAGGGCTTCGCCGGCTGCACGGTCTACGACTGCTTCGGCGCCGGGCAGCGGGTCTCCCAGGTCACCTTCGGCGGGCAGGACTGGCGTACGGGGTCGCGTGAGCACGCGCGGCGGATGTCCGACGTCTTCCCGGTCGTACGCCAACTCCATGAACTGCTCTGGTACTTGACCGAGGCGCTGACGCTGCCCGCCGCCCGCCCGGTGCGCCCGGAGATCCGCCGGATGCTCGACGAGACCGAGCGGCTCGCCGGCCTGACACCGGAAGAGCTGGAGGAGCTGGACGTCGCCGCGCACCGGCAGCGGGTCAATGTGCTGCTCCTGCGGACGAGCGAGCTGATGCGGAAGGGGTTCACGGGGCGGAAGAGGGACCGGCGCGGTGCCGATCTGATGGGTGCCCGGTTGAAGGGAGCCGACCTCAGAGGCGCCGATCTGCGCGGCGCCTACCTCATCGCCGCCGACCTCACCGGTGCCGATCTGCGCGGCGCGGACCTGATCGGCGCCGACCTGCGCGACACCGATCTCACCGACGCCGACCTGACCGGCGCGTTCTTCCTGACCCAGCCGCAGCTCAACGCGGCCCGGGGCAGCGCCGGTACGCGGCTGCCGGACTCAGTGACCCGCCCCGGCCACTGGACGGCGGGCGGCTGACGCTGCGCGTGCCACGCGCCGTTCGAGGTGCAGCCGCAGTCCCTCGGGCATCAGTGTCAGCCGCTCCGACACCCGCAGCCGGTACGCCGGATCGGGCCGCAGTTCGTAGCGGCGCAGCAGCAGCCCGAGCACCAGCGTCGCCTCGTGCAGCGCGAACTGGCGGCCGATGCAGGCTCGCACCCCGGTGCCGAACGGCTTGAAGGTGTGCGCGGGCCGGGCGCGTACGGCTGCCGGTTCGAAGCGGTCCGGGGCGAACCGCTCGGCGTCGGCGCCCCACACGTCCGGGTCCCGGTGCAGCAGCATCGTCAGGACCAGCGCCCACGCCCCCTCCCGCATCGGATGCACGCCGCCGAGCACCGTGTCGTGCCGGGCCTCGCGGGCGAAGGCGGGCGCCGTCGGCCACAGCCGCAGCGCCTCGTCCAGGACCCGGCGCACATGGCGCAGCTTTGCGACCTGGTCGTAGCCGGGCCGGGCCGTGTCGCCCCAGACGCGGTCCACCTCCGCACGGGCGCGGGCGGCGACGTCGGGGTGCCGGGACAGGTGGTGCAGGGCGAAGGAGAGCGCGCCCGAGGTGGTCTCGTGGCCCGCGATCAGAAAGGTGATCACCTGGCGGCGGATGTTCTCGGCGGACAGCCGCTCCCCGGTCTCCGGGCGCGCGGTCTCCAGCATCCGGTCCAGCAGGTCGCCGTCTCCGCCGGATGCCCGGCGGGTCCGTACGACCGCGTCGACCGTGCGGTTGAGGTACGCCATGTCCGCCTCGTTGCGGCGGGCGGCGCCGCGCAGCAGCAGGGGGGCCAGCGACGGGGGCATGACGTTGCGGCGCTGGGCGTATGCCAGCGTGCCCACCATCGCGGTCACGAAAGGGTGCGGGCGCGTGCGCTCGAAGGAGCCGAAGTCGTGGCCGAAGCCGGTGCGGGCGATCGTCTCCAGCGTCAGCCTGGTCATGTCGCCGGGCACGTCCACGGCACGGCCCGCCGTCTGCTCCCGGTCCCAGTGGTCGAGCAGCCGCTCGGTGACGTCGAGCATCATCGGGTGGTAGCTCCCCATGGCCTCCCGGCTGAACCCCGGGGCCAGGACGTCGTGCGCGAGCTGCCAGTTGGGCTCGTGGTTGTACGCGGTGAACAGCCCGTCCCCGGCGACCGGCCGCAGATTGGCGACCCCGATGCCCACGTGCTTGGCGAACCGCGACTCGTCCGCCAGCTCGGCCGCGAGCCCGGCGCCCCACACGAAGACGATCTCCTTGCCGAACGCCCTGCGCCGGAAGACCGGCCCGAGCCGCCGCCCGATCCGCATCGAGTCCTGCACCGGCGTGCGCACGCTCGCGCCGAGCACGTCGCCGATCACCGGGACCCGGTACGGGGGACGCGGGATGCGGCGCAGCTCCGGCCACCCCAGCTCCGCGCTGCGGAACCCCTTCGGGACCCTGGCTCGCGCCGTCTCCGCCATGATGCCGACTCCCTTGTGCGCACGCCGAGTTGCATCTGTTGTACGTGGGTTCAATAGCCGCTGCCAGTGTGGTCCCGCTGTTGAACCGACGTCAAGTAAAGTGCCGGCATGGCAGCCAGTCAGGGCGGACGCACGCGTCGGCGGCTCAGTACCGGGGAGCGCCGGGAGCAGCTCCTCACGGTGGGGGCCCGGCTGTTCTCGGAGAAGCCGTACGACGAGGTGTGGATCGAGCAGGTGGCGGAGATCGCCGGGGTCTCGCGCGGGCTGCTGTACCACTACTTCCCGAACAAGCGGGACTTCTTCACGGCCGTCGTCGAGCGTGAGAGCGAGCGGATGCTGCGGATGACGGCGGCCGTGCCCGGGCTGCCGGTGCGTGAGCAGCTCGGCGCCGGTCTCGACACCTTCCTCACGTATGCCGAGGAGCACGCGCACGGCTTCCGTGCCTTCCACCGCGCCGACGCGGCGGGCGACCAGGGTGTGCGCAGGGTCTACCAGGGGGCGCTGGCCGCGCAGGAGAAGCAGATCCTTCAGGCGCTCGCCGCGGACCCCGAGTTCGGCGCGGCGGTCGAGGAGCGGCCCGACCTGCGGCTGGCCGTGCGCGGGTGGCTGGCGTTCACGACGGCCGTCTGCCTGGAGTGGCTGCGGGGGGCGGAGCTGACGCGGGAGCAGGTCCGGGACCTGTGTGCGCGGGCGCTGCTGGGGGCCATCGCGCCCTGACGGGGCACAGGATGCGCACAGGTTGGCGCGTTCTGGTTGGCGTACACCCCGATCTTCGATAGGTTAGGCAAGGCTTACCTAAGGGAGGTTTGGGATGGGTGACCGTCACAGCTGGACGGCCGCGCCCGCGGCAGCGGAGCGTGCCCGCTCGGTGCTCGCGGCGACATGGTCCTGCGCGGTGACCGCGGAGGGCGGCAGGGAGGAGTTCGTCGGCGCGCACACCGTCACCGTGGACGGCCGGGTGCTCCTGCACGTGCCCGACGACAGCACACTGGTCGCGGCGGCGATCTGCGCGCCGCGCGGCGAGCCGTCCGCCGTGCTGGAGTTCGCCGACGTCGCGCCCGTTCCCGTACGGAACCGGATCCGCGCCCGGCTCTGGCTCGCCGGCTGGTTCGCCGCCGAAGACGGGCACCTGACGTTCCAGCCCACCCGCGTCGTGCTGCGCCAGCCGTCCGGCGCGACCGTGATCGACCTCGACGAGTTCGCCGCGGCCAGGCCCGATCCGCTCGCCACCGCCGAGTTCCAGCTGCTCAGCCACCTCGCCGACGCGCACCCCGACGCCGTCGAGCGGCTCACCCGCCTCGTCGACGCCGACAGCCTGCACGGCGCCGTCCGCGTACAGCCGCTCGCCGTCGACCGGCACGGACTCACCCTGCGCATCGAACGGGCGCGCGGCAACGGCGACGTACGCCTGACGTTCCACAAGCCCGCCGACGACCTCGCGCAGCTCACCGAGCGCATGCACATCCTGCTCACCCAGGCCGGCGCCGCCCAGTGCCCCCGTGCGCTACAGCGGCAGCGCACAGACGGCGACGGGTGACGCGAACGGCTCGCCCACGAGCCGCAGTGCACCGCTGCCGCGGTCGACGCGGAAGACGCTGACCGTGCTCGACCGCTGGTTCGACGCGAACAGCAGTCCCCCGTCGGGGGAGAGCGCGATGTGGCGCGGCCAGACCCCGCCCACCGGCACCGTGTCCAGCAGCCTCAGCCGGGCGCCGTCCGCCTCGATCGCGTAGCGGGTCAGGCTGTCGTGGCCGCGATTGGCGTGATACGCGTACGACCCGTCCGGCGTCACCACGAGCTGCGCCGGGTAACTCGTGCCCTCGCCCGTACCCGTGGACTGCGGATCACCCGGGGTGAGACGGCCACTGTCGGGGTGGTAGGCGCAGACCGTGACCGTGTTGTCGAGCTCGCCCGCGAGGTAGGCGTACCGCCCGCCCGGGTGGAAGGTGAGGTGCCGTGGCCCCGCGCCGGGCCGCGTGTGCGCCCGCGCGACCTCGGTGAGCGTGCCCTTGGACTCGTCCAGGCGGTAGGTGTAGACGGTGTCGGTGCCCAGGTCGACGGCGAGGACATGGCCGCCGTCGGGGCTGGTGACGAACTGGTGCGCGTGCGGGCCCTCCTGACCGGGACCGGGCTCCGGACTCGTGTGCACGACCAGATCCGTCCGCTCACCGAGAGCGCCCGAACCGTCGATCGGATGCACGGCCACGCTGCCCGAACCGTAGTTGGCACTCAGCAGCCAGCGGCCGCCGGGATGCACGGACAGATGGCAGGGAGCCTCGCCGCCGGAGCTCCGGGTGCCGAGGACGCGGCGGTCGGACAGCCGCACGGCGGTCACCCCGCCCTCCGCCTCCGGGCGCTCGTTGACGGTGTACAGCGTGCGGCCGTCGGGGTGAAGCGCGAGGTACGAGGGGTCGTCGACGCCGGTGATGGTTCCCTTGCCCGTGATACGGCCGGTCCTCGGGTCGTACGTCGCGAGGCCGATGCCGGTGCCGCCGCCGTCGGCCGAGGTGTACGTGCCGAGGTAGAGCGGGCGCGGGCCCGTCGGGCGGGTGGATGCCGAGGCGGCCGCCACCGACGTGGACGTGGACGCCTCGGGACTCGCCGCCTCGGGGGAGTCGGCGCAGCCGGGCAGCGGTGCCGGGATCGCCGTCGCCGCGAGCATCCCCACGAAACGGCGCCTGCTCCAGCCGTCCCGGTCGTCCCGTGCCGCTTCACTGCCCATGCCTGCACCTCGGGTCTCGAACGTCTCGGCCGTCACCCACCTTGACGCGGACCGCCGGTGCAGTGCAAAGAAACGCGGTGGGCGGTGCGCGTCATGCAACGTCCACCGCTGTGCCCGGACCTACCAGTCGCCGTCCTGGACCGGCTTGCCCGGCGCGTCGCCCAGCGGCTTCACCTGGCCGGGAGCGGGCGGCACCCAGGGTTCGTGGTCGTCGCCGAGCCAGTCGCCGACCGGCTGCACCGCGCCCAGGGTGTCCGTGGGGTCGAGGTCCTGGGCGTCCTGGTCGTAGTAGTCGAACCAGGGGAGCCCGGCCCGCGTGTAGGCCGCGCGGTCCACGGGCGACGGCGGCGGGGCCTCGCCGGTGATACGGCGCCACTCGGGCGGGGTGACCAGGTGCACGAAGACCCGTCCGGCGGGCTCCTCGGCCCAGCTGCCGCGCGGCCAGTCGTCCCGGTAGATCTCCTGGTGCATCGAGCCGCCCACCCCGAGGCCCATCGCCGCGGCGGCCCGGCGCCGGGCCGGCGGGGCTGCGCCCGGAGCGGCCGAGGGAGCCGCCATGGGGAACGCGGCACCCGGCGCCTGAGGTGCGGCGCCGTACCCTCCGGCCATCGTCACCGACCGCTCGGCGACGCGCCGCCGCTCCTCCCGCCACTCGGCGAGCTTCTCCTCGGTCGGCGGGAACGACTGGAGCTGTACGCCGCCGAACACCTCCTCGCCGGTGACCTGGCCCTCGACCGTGGCGCCCATGCCGAGCGGGACGGCCACGAACTGGCGGACCGTGCCCTTGCCGGAGTTGATGCCGTCGAGCCACGGCTGGCGGGGCAGCACCACATAGTTCTGCGGTTTCCGGGTGAGCCGGTCGCTCCACGGCTTGCCGGACACCGCGCACACCTTGCCGACGCCGACCTGGAGCGCGGCCGGTTCCGTCGTCCCGCCGAAGTGCAGCCACATGGCCTCGCGCAGATACACCGGCAGCATCACCCCGCCACGCGCCCGCATCCGCTCGGGCACCGTGTCCGGATGGTCCTCGACCCGGCGTATCGGGAAGTCGCCCAGCCCCGGTGGCAGCTGATGCGTGCCCGTCTCGGGCAGGCGCAGGGTGCGCATGAACCGTATCCGCACGCCTCCCGGCAGACACAGTGTGCTCCCGTCGATCCGTACGGTGCCGTCGGCCATTGCGCACGCTCCCCTCGTTGTCGCCGTACCGCCCTGTCACTTAGTACGTCTGGCGAGGGCGGGACGGTTCCGCAGGGCGCGGCGCACGGTGCGTACGCGTTCGCGCAGACGGGTGAGGCGGGGGCTGCGCTCGCGCTGTTCCTGGGTGCAGCGGTCGAGCTCCTCCAACAGCCGGCGGGAGCGGTGCTCGGTGTCGAGCTCGTCCAGGATGCGGTTGACCTCGGTCAGGACGGCACCGTGGAACTGCCACTGGCGGGAGTCGCGCCGGACCTCCTCCAGCAGCAGCTGGGCCAGCTTGTCGCGGGTCGCGCGGGCCGTGGACAGCTCGGCGGCGAGCCGGGCCTCGGCCGACTCGGCGCTGCGGCCGACGTCGGTGGTGACCAGCACGGAGAAGCTGACGACGGCGTCGGCGATCTCGGCCAGGAGCTGTTCGAGGGCCGCCCCCACCCGCGGCTCGAACAGCGGCTCCGGTTCGCGCTCCCGGGCGAGGTCGGCGACGGTACGGGCGATCACCCGCAGCACCACCATGCAGATCTCCAGCGTGTCCAGTCCGGTGCGCAGCACCACCCGGTGCAGCAGCCCCTCCCGGACGCGCGGATTGAGCTTCAGGCTGTCCTCGGCCTGCTGGAGGGCCGCGTCCACCTCGACGATGTCGTGGTCGAGCCGGCGCGCCTCTGCGAGCCGGGCGGCCGCGTGCGCGGCGGGGGTGCGGCCCGCGGCCTCCTCGCCGACGCGGAGCATCAGCTGCCGCATCCGGCGCGCCAGGTCCTCGATCGACTCACCGGCCGCGCCCACCCACACCGGGGGAGCGAGCAGGAAGTTGAAGCCGAGGCCCACGACGGCGCCGATCAACGTCTCCAGCACCCGCGCCCACGCCGTGTCCCCGACCCTGGTGACGCCCAGGACGAGCATCGCGCTGATCGCCACCTCGGGCACGAACTCGCTGACCCGCACAAGGTGCCCGACGGCCAGCGAAGCCAGGAGCAGCAGGGCCAGGCTCCACCAGGTGAGCCCGACCAGGACGCTGAAGCCGATGGCGAGGACGACGCCCGCGACCACGGAGTTCACCCTGCGGATACCGGTGGTGAGTGTGGAGTAGAGGGTGACCTGCACGACGAGGAGCGCGGTCAGCGGAGCGGTGAGGGGCGCCACCTCGGGGCTGAACCGCAGTGCCACGACGTACGCCACCGTGGCGGCCGCCGCCGATCGCACCGACTGCACGACCACGGGCTCCTGCCGCCACTTCACCACCTGCGCGCAGATCGCGGA
Organism: Streptomyces sp. NPDC002845; assembly: GCF_053591955.1. Classification (NCBI taxonomy): domain Bacteria; kingdom Bacillati; phylum Actinomycetota; class Actinomycetes; order Kitasatosporales; family Streptomycetaceae; genus Streptomyces; species Streptomyces sp. NPDC002845. The sequence goes on from NZ_JBSFUU010000009.1 coordinate 53,452, forward strand.
CCAGGCACCACGTACGTCTCGCATTGCTGAGTTCTTTCCCCTTGCTCCGGTGCACCGAACGTGTGCATCGAGGCTGATCATCGCCGGGCGGCGGCCCTGGGGAAAGCCCCCGTCACACGTCTGAGGACCGCCCCACCGTGGAACGGCGACCCACCGGATGGTGACCGTCCGCCCTGATCGGAAGCCTTGGGATCATGACATGGCATCGGTCCCGTTTCCTCCTGGCCCTGCTGGTCCCGCTCGGCGCGCTGACCGCCGGGGCCGGGCCCGCACCCGCCGCTACAGACGAACGGACCCGGTCGTCACGGCGCTCGAACGCTCGGCGCACCCCCTACGGACCGTGGAACCCCACGGAGACACCCGCGACTTACGCCCCCCTCGACCTCATGATCGGCGACGCCTACCTGGCGCTCATCACATGGATGCGCGCCTACAACCGCGAGCACCCGGCCGATCCCGTCCGCTTCATGGGCGACGACCTGGGCTGGGCCGGACCCGAGCTGTACGACAGGGTCACGGACCATGTGGCCGACGCCCACCCCGCGCTCCTGCCCCGCGGCACTGAGCCGGACCGCGGGCTGCGGCCCGCGGTCCCGGCCGGCGAGTACATGACGCGGCAGTACATGAGCGCGCCCCTCGCCGAGCGTCAGGAGAGGGCCGTACGAACCGGCCGGGCCCTAGAACTGCTGCGCGAGCCGCCGGGTGCCGACCGGGAGGCGGTGGAGGCGGCGAGGTTGCGCGACCGGTAGCCGGCTCAGTCGTACAACTTCCGCAGGAACGAGGCGAGATGGCCCACCGTCCGGGCGATCTGTTCCTCCCGCGTGAGGCTCTCCTCGAAACGGCCGCCGGGCTCGGGCAGCTTCTTGCCCCGTACGTAGAGGGAACAGGCGAGGTCGGTGCACATGTAGACACCGACCGAGTTGCCCTCCCGCCCGGCGGCACCCGCCTTGCGGGCCGTCATCAGGGAGACGCCGTTGCCCGGATGCGTGGTCAGGCAGAGCGAGCACATGCTGCGGTGCAGCAGGCCGCGCCGCACGAGGGGAAGCGCAGGGTGACGCCGATGAGCCGGTCGGCGCGCTCGGTGACCAGATAGCTGCGGTCGGGTGCTCCGGGATCACGCCAGCCGAGGAAGTCCAGATCGTCTCAAGGAAGTCTCTCCAGGTCACGCGGGATCGCGAGCCGCTTCGCCTCTCCCTTGGAGCAGTTGACAAATGAGTTGCGGATATCGCGTTCGGTGAGTGACCTCATGGAGAGTCCTCTTCTGATTCTGAGACGGGGATCGACGCCGTAGAACGTAGAACCTAGGAATCCTAGGTAAGCACCTAGGCTACGTAGCCAACTGGAAGGGAGCCAATGGATTTCCTCCGCCCGCCACGCGGACTCCGCCACACGGGACCGGCGCAGGAGGCCGCCCTGCGCCACGTCGCCGCGCTGTCCTCGGGACCGCCCGTGGACCCCGCTCTGCGGCTGACCCTCAACTTCCACCCCGACCGGCACGCGCGCGGGGTGCCGATCCTGGAGGCGCTGGCCCGGGACGGCACGTACCGCTCCCAGTTCGTCACGGGCACCAGCAACGGAGGGCTGACCGCACACCCGGGCGGCGACCGGTGGCGCTGGGAGCGCCGGATCTTCGGCGGCGCGTACGACGACCTGCCCGCCCGCGAGCGTCCGGTGTACGGCGCGCTGGACTTCCGGCGCCAAGTGGTCGGCGCCGCACCACGGTTCGGCTCCTCGTACTTCCGGCTGACCGGCGAGACGCTGGAGCGCGCCACGTTCTGCTACCCCGACAGCGCGGCCGAGCCGAGCGACTTCGGGGTGGCGAGCGGCATGTCCCTCATCGCGTCGGCGGAGGCGGACGACCAGGACGCGCTCAACGACTACATCGAGGCACATGTGCACGGACGGGTCCTGCTGGAGCGGGACGTGGAGGCGCTCGTGCTGGACGCGAGTTACCGCGGGACCCCTGTCGAGACCGCGGCGCGAGGGCTGCCGTGCCCGGTCGAATGGCACCCCGGGCACCGGCTCTCCGTCGCGGAGTTACGGCGTCACGCGGACTACCGCGGCCCGGAGTACGTGGAGTTGGGCGCGCACCTCGCCGAGGGCGGGCACCTCGACCCGCGGATCATCGGGGACGCCGCGCGCACGGGCCGGTACGAGACGCAGGACCTGAAGATGGTGTGGCACTGCCTGGCCCGTTTCGGGGCGCCGGAGAGGGCGCGGTCTCCGGGCGCCGGCCGGGCGACCTGATGGCGAAGGGGAGGTACGTCGAGGACGTGTGCGCGGCCGGAGAAACCGGTGCACGTGTGTGGGCCCACCTGGCAAAGTGGGCCCACACATCACGCGGGAGGCCGGAGTGGACGACTGGGAACGGGTACGGCTCATCCTCGACGCGGCCGGACTGCCCCCGGACGCCCTCGCCGATCGTCGACCCCTGGGCGGCGGGACGTACAACACGGTCGAGGAACTGCGCCTGACCGACGGCACCCGTCACGTCCTCAAGGTCCCCCCACCCGTCACCGCCCCCGGTATGACCTACGAACGTGAACTCCTGTACGCGGAGGCGGAGTTCTGCCGGGCCGCCGCCGCGGTCGACGTGCCCGCGCCCGGGGTGATCGGAGCCGCCTTCGACGAGAGCGCACCGACGGGCCGCCACCTCCTGCTGACCTTCTGCCCCGGCACGGCATGGGAGGGCCTGGACGCCGCCCAGGAGGCCTCCCTGCGCCGGGAGCTGGGCGGCCTGGTCGCCCGCCTCCACCGCGTGACCGGCCCCGGCTTCGGTTACCCGTCCGGCACCCTCGCGCCCGACTGGCGCACCGCCTTCACCGCCATGTACGACGCCGTGCTCGCCGACGCCCACCGCTACCGGGCCTGGCTCCCGCACCCCGTCGAGGAGGTGGCTCGCGCGGCGAAGGCGACGTACGACTCCCTCGACGAGGTCACCGTCCCCCGTCTCGTCCACTTCGACCTGTGGCCGGGCAACATCCTGGTGGAACACGGCACGTCACCGCGTATCGGCGGCCTCATCGACGGCGAGCGCATGTTCTGGGGCGACCCGCTGGCGGACTTCGTCTCGCCGGCCCTGCTCGGCGACATCAGGCAGGACAGCCACTTCTTGACGGGCTATCAGGAGGAGGGCGGAGAAGCCGAGTTCACTCCCTCGGCCCGCCGACGCCTCGCCCTCTACCGCAGCTACCTCTACCTGATCATGCTGATCGAGACGGTGCCGCGCGCCCTGGGCGACGACCACGTCGCATGGGTACGCGAGCGGGTGGCGCCGGAGCTCACGGCGGCCCTCGACGAACTCGGCGGCTGAGACCGGCCCCGGTTTGCTCCCCGACCGCCGAGGTACTCGCGGTGGGCGTCGAACGAAGGGAGCGGGTCGTGACCGATCACCAGATGGAGACGCCCGGCGAGAACGGCGACCCCGTTCCGAGGGACATGCAGGACCAACAGGCCGACGCGGTGGGTGAGGACCCCTGGGACATCACACCCACGCGCTCCGGCGCCGACGGCTCGGACGAGGAAGAGGAGCGGGACGGGGAAGAGAAGGAGGAAGACGGCCAATCCGCCACCGACGTCCCCTACGTCCCCGACACGGACGAGGCAGGCACCGGCCGCCGAGGCGCCCCGCACTCGGGCACGGTCCACCCCGAACATCCGGCCCCGGACGAGTCCACCGCCTGAAACCTCGCGGCGACGTGCCCCCCCCCCCCCCGCCGTCGACCGACCGGCGGCCGCTCCACGATCCGCGCGCTACCGTGGAAACGTGACGGCACCGCTGGACGTCCTGGTGGTGGGCGCCGGGCCGACCGGCCTCGCTCTCGCCGCGCAGCTGCGCACGTACGGGATCAGGTTCCGGATCATCGACCGCGACCCCGACCTGGCGCACGAGTCACGGGCCCTGGCCATCCAGCCGCGCACCCTGGAGACCCTGGCGGGACTCGGACTGGCCGACGAACTCGTCGCGCGTGGCAACCCGGCCGTACGCCTGTGGCTGCATCTGCCGCGCCGCGTGGTCCGGTTGCCGCTGTTCGACATCGGCCTCACCGGTACCCCGTACCCCTTCCTGCTGTTTCTGTCGCAGGCCGAGACCGAGGACGTCCTCGGTGGACAGCTCGCCGAGCGAGGCACCGAACTGCTGAAACTGTCGGACGAGGGCGACGGCGTCGTCTGCGTGCTGCGGCATCACGACGGTACTCAGGAGCGGTTGCGGGCCCGCCATGTCGTCGGCTGCGACGGCGCGCAGAGCACGGTCCGAGCCCAGGCGGGCATCGCCTTCGAGGGGTACGCGTATCCGCAGACCTTCCTCCTCGCCGACCTGGAGGTCGACGGCCTGGAACTCGGCGCCGCCCACGCGTATCTGACGGGTGCCGGGGTGCTGCTCTTCTTCCCCCTTGTCTCGCCCGCGAGTTGGCGCATGCTGGCCATGCGCCCGCCCGGCGCCCCGGACGCGGACGTCGACCTGCGGCAGCTCCAGGAGATCACCGACCGGTACGCCGGCGACGGCCTGCGTCTGCGGGACCCGGTGTGGATGACGGTGTTCCGGCTGCACAACCGCGGTGCCGCCCTTTACCGTTCCGGACGGGTCTTCCTGGCGGGGGACGCCGCTCACATCCACAGCCCGGCCGGCGCTCAGGGCATGAACACGGGCATTCAGGACGCCCTCAATCTGGGCTGGAAACTGGCGCTCGTCTGCCGGGGGATCGGCGCGGAGGAGTTGCTCGACACCTACGAGGCGGAGCGGGCACCGGTCGGGCGTACCGTGCGCCGTTTCACCGACCGCGCCTTCACCGTCGCCACCAGCGGCAATCCCCTGATCCGCCTCGCCCGGACCGGACTCGCCCCCTGGCTGGCCCCGCTGGCGCTGCGCTCCGGCCGCCTGCGCGGCGTGGCCTTTCGCACCGTCTCCGAACTCGGCATCCACTACCGGCGAAGCCCCGTATCCGTGACCGGACCGCACCTGCCCCGGCGAGGGCCGCGCGCCGGTGACCGGCTGCCCGACCTGCCCCGCGGGCTGCAGAGCCGAACCGCCGCACCGGGGTGGCACCTGCTGCTCGCCGGAGAGCCGGGCATCTGGTCCGAGCGATCGCTCGGCGCGGTCACCCGGGGGCGGGCCGGGCTGATCACCGTCCACCGGCTCGACGGCGACAGCCCGTGGCCCGGCGACGGACCGGTCCACGGGCTGGTGCGCCCGGACGGTTATCTCGGCCATGTGGCGGGTGGTACGGCCCTGGAGGGCCTGAACGCCTATCTCGACCGTTGGCTGCCTTCGTCGCGATGAACTTGTGGGCGCCTGTTCACAATTCACCGCGCCATCCGGACGGACTCATTCTGGACTCGCTGAGGTCACAGTCGTCTCTCATCACGCAGGACCAAGATCTATCTATATAGATGAACCGCTATGGTTCATCCGGCGTCGGGTATTCGTACACCGAGGGTTCACATAGGCGGGCTTCGATCCAACTGTCCCTACGGCGCGCACTGCGCACCTCATCCACATGGCCGGATAGATCCGGCGGACACGAGGATCGAGAGTCACGTGAACATTTCCACTTCGTTGCGCCGAGCCAAGGCTCCCCTGGCTCTGACGGCTGCTGTCATGCTGGCTGCGAGCGCGTGCGGCGGCGACAACGCCGGCTCGGGCGGCAGTGGTGATGAGCTGTCGGGCACGGTGAAGATCGACGGTTCCAGCACCGTCGCCCCGCTGACCAGTGCCGCCTCGGAGTTCTACGCAGAGGAGCAGCCGAAGGTGCGGGTCACCGTCGCCACCTCCGGCACCGGCGGCGGTTTCAAGAAGTTCTGCGTCGGCGAGACCGACATCTCCGACGCCTCGCGGGAGATCAAGGACGAGGAGATCGCGACCTGCGAGGAGAACGGGATCACGTACGAGAAGTTCTCCGTCGCCAACGACGCGCTGAGCGTGGTCGTCTCCAAGGACAACGACTGGGTGGACTGCCTGACCACCGATCAGCTGAAGAAGATCTGGGAGCCCGACTCCAAGGTGAACAACTGGAACCAGGTCGACCCGAGCTTCCCGGACGAGGAGCTGAAGCTGTTCGGGCCCGGCACGGACTCCGGCACCTTCGACTACTTCACCGACGCCATCAACGGAGAGGAGGGCGCCTCCCGCACCGACTACAGCGGCAGCGAGGACGACAACGTCATCGTCACGGGCGTCTCCGGCTCCAAGGGCGGCATGGGCTACTTCGGCTTCTCCTACTACGAGGAGAACCAGGACAAGCTGAAGCTGGTCGACATCGACGGCGGCGACGGCTGTGTGACGCCGAGCGTGGAGTCGACGCAGGACGGCACGTACGCGCCGCTGGGCCGGCAGCTGTTCATCTACCCGTCGGCCCAGGCGCTGGAGCGGCCCGAGGTGGTCGACTTCGTCGAGTTCTACGTCGAGAACCACAAGGAGATCGCCGAGGACGCCCAGTTCATCCCGCTCAACGACACGCAGGAGCAGGAGCTCAAGGCGGCGCTGGACAAGCTGAAGGAATCCGCTAAGTGAGCGGCTCGACCCATCAGTCCGCCGCGGGGACCGGCACCCGGTCCCTGCGGCGGACTCGCCCGCGTTACGGCGAGGCCGCGATCAAGGGCTTGCTGATGACCGCGGCCCTGGTCTCGGTGGCCACCACCGTGGGGATCGTCGTTTCACTGATTCCCCCGGCCGTGGACTTCTTCCGGCAGGTCAGCCTGTCCGAGTTCCTCACCGGCACCGAGTGGACGCCGCTGTTCGCCGACAAGAACTTCGGCGTGCTGCCACTGGTGGGCGCCACCCTGGTGATCACCGGCGTCGCCCTGGTCATCGCCGTGCCCGTCGGCCTCGGTGCGGCGATCTACCTCAGCGAGTACGCCAACCCCCGCCTCCGCCAGCTGCTCAAGCCCAGCCTGGAGGTCCTCGCCGGCATCCCCACCGTGGTCTACGGCTTCTTCGCTCTGGCGTTCATCACGCCCCTGCTGAAGGACATCCTGCCGACCACCTGGACGCCCGATGTCCGCAACGGCCTGGCGGCGGGTCTGGTGATGGGCGTGATGATCGTGCCGACCATCGCCTCGCTCACCGAGGACGCGCTGTCCGCCGTGCCGCGTGCGCTGCGCGAGGGCTCATTGGCGCTCGGTGCCGGCAAGCGCACGACCTCGGTCCGTGTCGTCGTCCCCGCCGCCTTGTCCGGCATCGTCGCCGCCTGCGTTCTCGGCGTCTCCCGGGCTGTCGGCGAGACCATGATCGTGCTCATCGCGGCGGGGGTGAGTTCCGAGTTCCGCATCAATCCGCTGACCGAGATGGAGACCATGACCGCCTTCATCGCGCGTGCCGCCTCCGGTGACGTCCCGGTGGACTCGATCGAGTACAACACCCTCTTCGCGGTGGGCGCGCTGCTGTTCCTGGCGACCTTCGTGATGAACCTGATCAGCATTCGGCTGGTGCGCAAGTACCGGGAGGTGTACGAGTGACCGCCCCCGTCAAGGACGCGGTGCCGACGGCGACCCGCCGTGGAACGCTGGCCGGACCACGGTTCAGGCCGGGCGAGAGCCTGTTCCGCTGGCTGCTGCTCGCCTGCCTCGCCGTCGGCGTCATCTTCCTGGTCTCGCTGCTGACCTACGTCCTCGTCGAGGCGTGGCCGCGCCTGGACTCCCGGCTGTGGGACAACTTCCCCTCCATCCGCCGCCCGGAGAACGCCGGCGCCCAGTCCGCGATCTTCGGCACGATCTGGGTGATCTCCTTCACCGCGCTGTTCTGTCTGCCCACGGGCATCATGGCGGCGATCTACCTGGAGGAGTACGCGGACGCCAACCGCTGGTACAACCGGATGATCGAGCTGAACATCCAGAACCTGGCCGCGGTGCCCTCGATCATCTACGGCATCCTCGGACTCGGCCTGCTGGCCCGGCAGTTCGCGCTCGGCACCACGGTGCTCACCGCCGCGCTGACCCTCTCCCTGCTGGTGCTCCCCGTCGTGATCATCGCGTCGCGGGAGGCGATCCGGGCCGTACCGCAGTCCATCCGGCATGCCTCGCTCGCCCTGGGCGCCACCCAGTGGCAGACCATCTGGCGCCAGGTGCTGCCCGCTGCGGTGCCGGGCATGGCGACCGGGTCGATCCTCGCGCTGTCCCGCGCCATCGGTGAGGCGGCGCCCGTGATCATGCTGGGCGCGGTCACCTTCGTCATGTTCAACCCCGAGGGCCTGCAGAGCTCGTACACCGTGCTCCCGGTCCAGATCTACAACTGGATCAGCCAGTCCCGCGAGGAGTTCCACCACCTGGCCGCCGCCGCGATCATCCTGCTGCTGGCGATCCTGCTGCTGATGAACGCCGCCGCGATCTGGCTCCGCAACCGCTACAGCCGCCGGTGGTGACCGCCATGCCCGAACCGACCGCCAACACGCCAGTTACCGCTGTGCAGGAGACCGCCATGACCACCCCCTCCGACGCCCCGCGCGGCACCAGGACCCCGCAGGTCGCCTTCCGCGAGGCGCCGTCCCTGACCAGCCCGGTCTTCGAGGTCGGCGGTCTGTCGGTGTTCTACGGCGACCACGAGGCCGTCCGCGACGTCAACATGACCATCGGCCACCGGCAGATCACCGCGATGATCGGCCCGTCCGGCTGCGGCAAGTCCACCGTGCTGCGCTGCTTCAACCGCATGAACGACCTCATCCCGACCGCCCGCGTGGCCGGAAAGATCCACTACCACGAGGAGGACCTGTACGGGAAGGACGTCGACCCCATCGAGGTGCGCCGCCGGATCGGCATGGTCTTCCAGAAGCCGAACCCGTTCCCCAAGTCGATCTACGACAACATCGCGTACGGCCCTCGGGTGGGCGGCTTCAAGGGCAACCTGGACGACCTGGTCGAGGAGACCCTCACCCATGCGGCGCTGTGGGACGAGGTCAAGGACAAGCTGAAGACCTCCGCGCTCGCGCTGTCCGGCGGCCAGCAGCAGCGGTTGTGCATCGCCCGCACCATCGCGGTCAAGCCCGAGGTGATCCTCATGGACGAGCCGTGCTCGGCCCTGGACCCGATCGCCACCGCCAAGATCGAGGACCTCATGGAGCACCTGGCCGAGGAGTTCACGATCGTCATCGTCACCCACAACATGCAGCAGGCGGCGCGCGTCTCGCACCGCACGGCGTTCTTCACGGCCGACGTTGACGACAAGGGCGAACGCCACGGCCGTCTGGTCGAGTACGACGAGACCGAGCGGATCTTCTCCAACCCCTCCGACCAGCGCACGGAGGACTACATCTCCGGCCGCTTCGGCTGACGGATCCCTGTCCGACGTCCGCCCCTTTGCGCACGTCACGTAAAGGAGTACTACGGGTGACACCCGATCCACACCGGCCGCCGGAGACCGTCGCCGACAGCGGTCCCGGCGGCCCCGAAGACGGCAGGGCCCCGGATCTGCTGCTGGCCGAGCCCGACTCGGACATCGCCCAGAAGGCCGTGGCCCGTCTCCTGACGGCGGGCGTACGGACCCTGGTCTGCCACGACGGCGCCGAGGCCCTGCTCCAGGTCGGCGCCCGAGGGCCGAAGGCGGTCCTGCTCGGCGCCCCGCTGCCGGTGGTGGGGGCCGTCCGGGTCACCGAGCTGATCGCCCGGCTCCACCCGGTACCGGTCATCGTGGGAGCCGGGCCCGAGGGCGCCGCGGAGGCCACCGCGGCCCTGGCGGCCGGGGCCGTGGCCTTCGTGGCCCGCCCCTACCGCACCGAGGAGATACTCCCGCTGCTCAGGGGCGACCGTCCGTCCGACGACTCGGAGCAGAGGCTGGTCGTCGGTGACATCGAGCTTGATGTTCAGGGCTTTCATGTCTACGTACGAGGGCGGTCACTCCAGTTGCCCGTACGTGAATTCCTGTTGCTGCGCTACCTCATGGAGCGCCCCAGCAAGGTCGTCAGCCGCGCCGAGCTGACCCGGGCGCTGTGGGGCACCGAGTCCCTGGACAGCAACACCCTGACCGTGCACGTGCGGCGGGTCCGCAACAAGCTGCGCGACGAGGCGGGCAGCTGCGTCACCATCGACGCGATCCGCGGCATGGGCTACCGCCTGGAGTGCGCTCCCGACAACTGCGCCCCGGCAGAGGCCACGGTGGCGCGTCCGGTGCAGCCGACATAGCCGTGGGGCACGGTCCGCGACACCCTCGCCGCGGTGGTCGGCCCGCGTGTGCGAAATGGCTGCAGGAGACGCCGACGGCCAACCGGTCGTCCCCGGGTCATCGGCGCAGCGGCCGGTCAGACGCCGGGACCGTGAGGGTGGCCCGGGGAGCGACCCACGGCCGTACGGTCGAGCAGTTCCCGGACCAGGCCGTCGACGCGCACGGCCAGGGCGTCCCGTACCGAGCGGGCGCTCTCGATGTCCAGCCCCGACAGCTCCGGCAGGTCCCAGCTGAGGTAGCGGCGGCCGGGCCGCAGCGGGCAGGCGTCCCCGCAGCCGAGCGTCACCACCACGTCGGCCGCGTCGACGGCCTCGGACGTCAGCGGCTTGGGGAACTCCTCGCCCGGGTCGAGGCCCTGCTCGGCCAGCAGCCGCTCGACGACCGGCGCGATCGCGCCGCCGGGGTCGGACCCCGCGGTCAGCACCTCGATCGCGCCGGCCGCCCGATGGCGCGTCAGCGCGGCGGCCAGTTGTGAGCGCCCGGAGTTCTCGGTGCACACGAACAGCACATGCGGGACGGGCCCCGGCCCCAGCCCGGACGCCTTGGCCAGCGCCCGCAGCCGCTGGTCCGCGAACCGTTCCACCAGCACCGGCAGGTGACGGGTGGTGCGGGCCCGCCGCCCGAGCAGCTCCGCGCACTCCTCGACGTATGCCGCGATCGTCTCGCGGGAGAAGGCCCGGCCGTGACGCGCCGCGAGCCGCCGCGCGATGCGCTCCATGACCGCCCCGCTGTTGTGCAGGGGTGGAGTGCCAGGACCGGACCGGCTGTGCTCATCCATGGGGGCACCTCTTCTGGTCGTGCCGGGGCATCGCTCGCTGCCTCGCATCATAGGTTTCTGTCTATGTCTTGGACAGCGCCGAGCGAAAGTGAACGCCAAGTGAACAAGTGGCGAGATGGGCCTTGGAGGGCGAGGGGAACGCCTGAGCGGCGCTTATGGTCAATAGATGGCTATCTCTACCTATGGCGAAAGGTCGGAGGCGGTGGCAGACGAGGCGGAGACGTGCACCCCATCGCTGGCCTGCCTCCTGATCGACCGTGACGAGGCCGAGCGCCTCGCGGTCATGCTCAAGGCCATCGCCGACCCGACCCGTCTGCAGCTGTTCCGACTCATCGAGCGCGCACCCGGCGGTGAGGCCTGCGTGTGCGACCTGACCGACTGCCTGGGGCTGCGGCAGCCCACCGTCAGCCATCATCTGAAGGTCATGACCGAGGCCGGCCTGCTCAATCGCGAGCGCCGCGGCACCTGGGTCTGGTATTCGGTCGACCAGGGCGGACTGCGCCGCGTACGGGAGATCCTGGAGCCCGTGGCCGAGCCGGAGACCGCGGCGGCGGCCTGACCCTGACCCGTCAGGTGGCGGCCGAGCTGTCGCTCACGCCGCGGCCTGCCCCGTCAGGCGGCCGCCGAGCTGTCGCTCAGGCCGTCTTCTCGGGGGCGATCTCCTCGATCAGGCCCTCGACCAGCTTCTTGATCTCGTCGCGGATCGGGCGGACGGCCTCGACGCCCTGGCCCGCCGGGTCGTCCAGCTGCCAGTCCAGGTACCGCTTGCCGGGGAAGACGGGGCAGGTGTCGCCGCAGCCCATGGTGATGCAGACGTCGGACTCCTTGACCGCGTCCACGGTCAGCATCTTCGGGACCTCGGCGGAGATGTCGATGCCGACCTCGCGCATGGCCTCGACGGCGGCCGGGTTCACCCCGGCGCCGGGGTTGGAACCCGCCGAGCGGACCTCGACGCGGTCCCCGGCCAGGTGGGTCAGCCACGCGGCGGCCATCTGGGAGCGGCCGGCGTTGTGGACGCAGACGAACAGCACGGACGGCTTGTCGGGCATCAGGGGTCTCACTTGTCTCGCAACGGGGCGGGTGTCTCGCAACGGGGGCGGGCGCGGATCGCATCAGCACCCGGTGGTGTCAGCCACCACTGATGTGACAGTATCAGTCCATGATGACGTCAGTCGACACTGACCTGATCCGGGTTCTGGCCGACCCGCTCAGGCTCCGAATCGTGACCCTGCTCGCACGCGAGACGCTGTGCACCACCCATCTCGTGGCGGAGACCGGCGCCAAGCAGACCAACCTCTCCAACCACCTGAGAGTGCTGCGCGAGGCCGGGATCGTCGAGACGGAGCCGTGCGGCCGGTTCACGTACTACAAGCTGCGCCCCGACGTCATCGCCCAGCTCGCCGGTCAGTTCGCCGACCTGGCCGAGTCCGCTCGCAATGCCGCCGACAACAAGAGGGCCTGCCTGTGACCCGCACCGAAGCAGCCGCGACCGCCGAGGAGTCCTCGGTCGTCGCGAAGCTGTCGACGCTCGACCGCTTTCTCGCCGTCTGGATCCTGATCGCCATGGCCGTCGGCCTCGGCCTCGGCAGGCTCATCCCCGGCCTCAACGACACCCTGGCCAAGGTCGAGATCGGCGGTATCTCGCTGCCGATCGCCATCGGCCTGCTGATCATGATGTACCCGGTCCTGGCCAAGGTCCGCTACGACAAGCTCGACGCGGTCACCGGCGACCGCAAGCTGATGGCCTCGTCCCTGGTCATCAACTGGATCGCCGGTCCGGCGGTGATGTTCGCGCTCGCCTGGATCTTCCTGCCGGACCTGCCCGAGTACCGCACCGGCCTGATCATCGTCGGCCTCGCCCGCTGCATCGCCATGGTGATCATCTGGAACGACCTGGCCTGCGGGGACCGTGAGGCCGCCGCCGTCCTGGTGGCATTGAACTCGGTCTTCCAAGTACTGGCGTTCGGCCTGCTCGGCTGGTTCTACCTCGACCTGCTCCCCGGCTGGCTGGGCCTGGGCGACGGCGAGCACCTCGACATCTCCATGTGGAAGATCGCCCTGAACGTCGTCATCTTCCTCGGCATCCCGCTGCTCGCCGGGTTCCTGACCCGCCGTATCGGCGAGAAGAAGCTGGGCCAGGAGCGGTACGAGTCCGACTTCCTTCCGAGGATCGGCCCCTGGGCGCTGTACGGCCTGCTGTTCACGATCGTCATCCTCTTCGCCCTGCAGGGGAAGACGATCACCTCGCAGCCGCTGGACGTGGCCCGGATCGCGATCCCGCTGCTGGTCTACTTCGCCGTGATGTGGTTCGGCACCTTCGCCCTTGGCAAGGCCATCGGCCTGGCGTACGACAGGACGGCAACGCTCGCCTTCACGGCGGCGGGCAACAACTTCGAGCTGGCCATCGCGGTAGCCATCGCCACCTTCGGCGTGACCTCCGGCCAAGCCCTGTCCGGTGTCGTCGGCCCGCTGATCGAGGTGCCGGTCCTGGTGGCCCTGGTCTATGTCTCGCTGGCCTGGCGCAAGAAGTTCACCACGCGTACCGCCGCCCCTGTGGAGGCGGCGAGGTGAACCGCCGGGACCGCGCCGGCACCGGGGCGCCCGATGCCGTGTGCCGCCCGCGGTCCACGAGCGCCGGCCCCGCCTCGTGACGAGCGGCCGGCCCACGTCGGTCGTGGTGATCGGCGGCGGCCAGTCCGGGCTCGCCGCCGGTTACCATCTGCGCCGGCTGGGCGTCGAGTTCGTGGTCCTCGACGCCGGGGCCGCGCCGGGCGGCGCCTGGCAGCACGCCTGGGACTCGCTGCACCTGTTCTCCCCGGCCGCGTTCTCCTCGCTGCCGGGCCGGCTCATGCCCCCGCAGACCGGTGAGGAGTATCCGGACGCGGCGCACGTGGTGGCGTATCTGCGTGACTACGAGAAGCGCTACGAACTGCCGGTCCGGCGGCCGGTGCGGGTGCTGGGCGTGCACCGGGACGGACAGCTCCTGCGTGTGGAGACCGACTCCGGGAACTGGCGCGCACGGGCGGTCATCAGCACCACCGGCACCTGGTGGCGTCCGTTCCTGCCCGCCGTGCCCGGAAGCGGGGACTTCGGCGGAGAGCAACGGCACACGGTCGCCTACCGCACGCCGGGGGAGTACGCCGGCCGACGGGTGATCGTGGTCGGGGGCGGCAACTCGGGCGCGCAGATCGCCGCCGATCTGGCGTACGACACCGAGCTGACCTGGGTCACCCGGCGCCCACCCCGTTTCCTGGCCGACGACATCGACGGCCGCGCCCTGTTCGACGCGGCCACCGCCCGCCGCCGCGCCCTCGACGCCGGCCGTACCGACACCGGCGGTGTCGCCTCCCTCGGTGACATCGTCGCCGTCCCGCCCGTACGCGAAGCCCGAGACCGCGGACTGCTCAAGGCCAGCCCGATGTTCACCCGCCTGGTCCCCGGCGGCGTCGAGTGGGCCGACGGCACCCGCGCCGAGGCCGGCGCGATCATCTGGTGCACCGGATTCCGCCCCGCCCTCTCCCACCTCGCGCCGCTCCAGCTCCGCGGTCGGCGCGGCCACATCGCCACCGCCGGTACCCGCGCCGTGGACGAGCCGCGCCTGCACCTGCTCGGCTACGGGGACTGGACCGGCCCCGCCTCCGCCACCCTCATCGGCGTCGGCCGACCCGCCCGGGACGCGGTACGGGAGATCGCCGACCTCGTACGCGACTGATCGCGCCGCCGCTGAACCCGCCCCGACCTCCGAGGCACCGCGACACGCCCGCGTGCGAGCCGTCAGGCGGCGGACGTGGTCGCGGGCACGGGCGCGGTGGCGGGCATCAGCAGGCGGCTCATCGCGGCGAGTACGGAAGGCTCGACGCGGTAGTAGACCCAGGTCCCGCGCCGCTCCGAGACGAGCAGTCCCGCCTCCTTGAGCTTCTTGAGGTGGTGGGAAATCGTCGGCTGGGACACGCCCACGTCCGAGATGTCGCACACGCAGGCCTCGTTGTCCGGATGTGAGGCCACCTTGGAGAAGAGGCGCAGCCTGACCGGGTCGCCCAGTGCCTTGAACATGGCCGCCGTGATCGCGGCTTCCTCGGCCGTCAGCTCCCGCTCGGTCAGGGCCGGGCAGCACGGCTGGGCCGGGAGCGCGGCCACCTTCTCGGGATTCGACATGTGTCTATATTGACACTCGCTCGGGTGTGCTGCCAAGAACAGTTGTTGTCGACGGGGAGCCGAGCCGGACGGACTGCTTAGAAGAACTTCTATGTTGACGGATGTCTATTCAGGGCGCATCCTGGAGTCGCATCACATCGACAGACATCGAAATCAAGGAGTCTCTGTGACCGCGCCCGCCACCCATGACCTGCCCGTCGTCGTCATCGGAGCCGGACCTACGGGCCTGGCCGCAGCCGCCCGCCTGACCGAGCGCGACATCACCTCCGTGGTGCTGGAAGCCGGGCCGGCCGCGGCCCGGGCCGTACGCGAGTGGTCGCACGTACGCCTCTTCTCGACCTGGGGCGAGGTCACCGACTCCGCCGCCGAGAAGCTGCTCGCGCCCACCGGCTGGACCAAGCCCGACGAGGCCACCTACCCCACGGGCCGCGACTGGGCCGAGCGGTATCTCCAGCCGCTGGCCGACGTCCTGGGCGAGCGGGTGCGCTACGGCGTCACCGTCACCGGGGTCGCCCGCGCCGGCCGGGACCGCGTCGTCGACACCGACCGCGAAACCCAGCCGTTCGTCGTCCAGGTCGCCCACGCCGACGGCACGGAGGAAGACATCCTCGCCCGCGCGGTCATCGACGCCTCCGGCACCTGGACCACCCCGAGCCCCGCGGGCGGCAGTGGTCTGCCCGCACTCGGCGAGAAGGCCGCGGCCGACCGGGTCACCTACCGTGTCCCCGACCTCAGGGACCCGGCCGTGCGCGCCCGTTACGCGGGCAGGCGCACCGCCGTCATCGGCTCCGGCGCCTCCGCCTTCACCGCGCTCGCCTACCTGGCCGATCTGGCCAAGGCCGAGGACGGCAGCGGCACCCACGCCGTGTGGGTCCTGCGCCGGGGCATCAGCGGCTCCACGTACGGCGGCGGCGAGGCCGACGAGCTTCCCGCCCGCGGCGCCCTGGGCCTGGCCGCGAAGGCCGCCGTCGACAACGGCCACGCCGATGCGGTGACGGGCTTCCGCACCCAGGCGATCGAGCGCGCCGCGGACGGCCGTGTCGTGCTCGTCGGCGGGGACGGCCGACGCCTGGAACCGGTGGACGAAGTCATCGTGCTGACGGGCCTCCGCCCCGACCTGTCCTTCCTCGACGAACTCCGCCTCGGCCTGGACGAGCGACTCCAGGCACCCGTCGCCCTCGCGCCCCTCATCGACCCCAACCAGCACTCCTGCGGCACCGTCTACCCCCACGGCCACAAGGAACTGTCCCACCCCGAGCCGGGTGTCTACCTGGTCGGCATGAAGTCCTACGGCCGTGCCCCCACGTTCCTCGCGATGACGGGCTACGAGCAGGTGCGCTCCGTCGTCGCCGCCATCGCCGGCGACTTCGCAGCAGCCGACGAGGTCGAACTCACCCTCCCGGAGACCGGAGTCTGCAGCGGCGGCGGACTCCTCGACGACCCGGACGGCCAGTCGGCCGAGGGCGGCGGATGCTGCGCGCCCACGCCCCAACTGGCCCAGATCGCGCCCACCGGCGCCGCCATCCCGATCGGCCGGCCCGAGGCGCCCGGGAGCAGCATCGGCTCCTGACCTGCCGTACCCCGGCAGTCCAGGCCGGGGTACACCTTCCTCGTACGACAGGAGAAACAGCCATGTCCCGCGTACAACTCGCCCTACGCGTCCCCGACCTGAAGGCCTCGATCGCCTTCTACAGCAAGCTGTTCGGCACCGAGCCCGCCAAAGTCCGCGACGGCTACGCCAACTTCGCCGTCGCCGAGCCCCCGCTCAAGTTCGTCCTGATCGAGGGCACGGCGGGCGAGGACACCCGCATGGACCACCTCGGCATCGAGGTCGAGAGCACCGAGGCGGTGCACTCCGCCACGACCCGCCTCGCCGACGCGGGTCTGGCCACCGTCGAGGAGAACGACACCGCCTGCTGCTACGCCCTCCAGGACAAGGTCTGGGTCCACGGGCCCGGCCAGGAACCCTGGGAGGTGTACGTCGTCAAGGCCGACACCGACACCCTCACCAAGCAGCAGGCCGACGCCCGCCGCACGAGCCCGGCCGAAGCCGGTGGCTGCTGCTGACGACCGATGACCGCCCTTCAGGCCGACGTGGCAGTGGCTGGAACCGGGGACCAGCCACTGCCCCGCGCCGTCCCCCCTGCGCGCCATCCGGATCACCGGCTGGGGAATCGTCCACCACGCCCTTCCTGTCGGCGGCCCTGAGGGCGGGGTTGCAGCGGAGGCCGGGCTGTCGCGTGGACCTACGGTGGAGCGCTTGCGAGTTCGGGGCCGGTGGAAGGGAGCCAGGGCGTGATGGACCAGCGGCGGCGTTCCCGGCGGCGGGGGCGGGGTGAACTGGAGGCGCTCGTCCTGTCCGCGCTGGGTGAGGCGGACGGCCCGGTGAGCGCGGGGTGGGTGCAGGAGCGGCTGGGCGGTGGCCTCGCCTATACGACGGTGATCACATCCTGACCCGGCTGCTGGCCAAGGGCGCGGTCACCCGGGAGCGGGTGGGCCGGT
Source organism: Streptomyces sp. NPDC002845 (assembly GCF_053591955.1). Classification (NCBI taxonomy): domain Bacteria; kingdom Bacillati; phylum Actinomycetota; class Actinomycetes; order Kitasatosporales; family Streptomycetaceae; genus Streptomyces; species Streptomyces sp. NPDC002845. Next base: position 71,037 of record NZ_JBSFUU010000009.1, read on the forward strand.
CCTTCGCGTGGACGCCCGTGTCGGACCGGGCGGGTCTGGCCGCGCGGAAGCTGCGCAGGATGCTGGACGCCGAGAGCGACCGGGAGGCGGTGCTGGCCAGCTTCGTCACCGGCCTCGGCCCGGACGACGAGCGGCTGCTGCGCGACCTGCTGGATCAAACCAAGGGCGAAGGAGAAGGAGAACGAGAACGAGAAGGCTGAAGACTCACAGGGGTGTTCGTCTTTCTGCCGCTGCCCTGCGTGGTTCTTCATCCTCCGAGCATGCCGACCCCGGCTTCCGTGCCTCCTTGCCCGTCCGGCGGCGGGCACAGCGGTGCCCTCGGTTCCGGTTGTGGTGAGACGGGCCCGTCTCCCGCCCGTATGCCCGTGTACAGGTAGCGTTCCGCTGTCCGGTGGGCACAGGTGCCGGGCACTCGTGAGGAGTTGACCGGCCGGGCACGGCCGCGATGGGGGAGTGGGCGCCGGTGGGCAGCAGGGGAAAACCTCGACGTACTCCGGCGGGTGGCGGCGGGCGGATGCGGCTGACCCGGCGGGGCCGGATACTGGCGTGGGTCGCCGGGGCGTTCGCGGTGCTCATCCTCGGTGTGGCCGGGGTCGGCGCCTGGATCTACCAGGACCTGGACGGCAACATCAACGCGGCCGATATCGACGACAAGCTCGGCGAGAACCGCCCGGTCAACCTCAGCCCCGGCTCGAAGAACATCCTGGTCGTCGGCTCCGACAGCCGGGACGGGGCCAACGCCGAGTACGGCGGCGGGGACCTGACCACCATGCAGTCGGACACGCTGATGGTGATGCACATCCCGGCGAACCGGAAGTGGGCGAACGTGGTGTCCCTCCCGCGCGACTCGTGGGTGGAGATATCGGCGTGCGACAAGGGCGACGGCACCACCTCCGCCCCGCACCGCTTCAAGATCAATGAGGCGTTCGCGATCGGCGGCACCAGTGGCAACGTCGCGGAGGCCGCCGCCTGCGCCATCAAGACGGTCGAGGCGAACACCGGCCTGCGCATCGACCACTTCATGTCCGTCGACTTCCAGGGCTTCAAGGGCATGGTCAACGCCCTGGAGGGCATCGAGATCTGCCCCGAAGAGGCCATCCACGACAAGAAGGCCCGCCTGGACCTCGACGCGGGCTGTCAGACCGTCAGGGACGAGGAGGCGCTCGGCTACGTACGCGCCCGCTACGGCATCGGCGACAACTCCGACCTCGGACGCATCGGCCGCCAGCAGGAGTTCATGGAGTCCCTGGCCGAGAAGGCGCAGTCCAAGCTGACCAGCCCGAACGCGCTGTACGGCTTTCTGCAGTCGGCCACCAAGTCGCTGACCACGGACAAGGAACTCGCGGGCATCCAGCCGCTGTACGGCCTCGCCTCGGAACTCAAGGGCATCCCGAGCGACCGCCTGACCTTCCTCACCGTCCCCAACTATCCGCGCGAGGCCGACGTGGCCACCGACAAGGCCAATGTCGTGTGGCAGTACCCGCAGGCCGCCGACCTGTTCGCCTCCCTGGCCCGGGACAAGGAGGTCGACAAGAAGGCACTGCAGGCCGACGCCAAGGACCTGGTCTACGCCTCCTCCGTGCGCGTCCAGGTCCTCAACGGCACCGACATCACAGGCCACGCCGCCGCCGTGGCCGAACGGCTCAGCGAGGCGGGCCTCACCGTCGTCGCCACGGGCAACGCCCCGGAGCCCACTCGCACCACCGCGGTCACGTATCCGCAGGACTTGGAGAAGCAGGCGAAGGTACTGGCTTCCCGGCTGCCCGACATCCGGGCCGCCCAAGCAGCGGATGCCACCCCGGGCGTGGTGACCCTCGTCATCGGAACGGACCTCGACCTCGACAGCATCCGGTGACGAGGGCGTGCCGGGCCGATACGCCGGTGTCCTCGGCGTTCGGCAGCGTTCGGCGCACGGTGGGTCGGCTGGTCAGCCCACCTTCCGGCCCGCCATCGGTTCCGTCTCCGCCCCCGCGCCCTGCCGGAGTCCCCGCAGGAACTCGTCCAGGACCTCGACGGCAGTCCGTTCGGGGCGCCAGCCCAGTTCGGCGCGGGCACGGGTGCAGTCCATCAGGGGCATGCGCAGGACGGCGTCGAAGAGGTGCGGCGAGGCGGGGAGCAGATGCAGACCCCAGGCGGCGGCGAGCGCCGAGCGGGCGGCTGCGCGGGGCAGCCGTACCGGTCGGGCGTCGAGCAGTTCGCCCAGGACCTCCGCGTCGACGGGCGGCTCGGCGGCCAGGTTGAAGGCGCCGTGTGCGTCGCCGCGCAGGGCGAGCCGGTAGGCCTGGGCGGCGTCGTCGGTGTGCAGGGCCTGGACGCGCAGCCCGGGGATGTCGGGCAGCACCGGAAGCAGGTCGGGCCGGAGCAGAGGGCCCGGCAGGAAGCGGCCGGCGAAGATCCGCCGCTGCTCGCTCGCCGACTCCTTCTTGAAGAGGAACGCGGGGCGCATCCGGACCACCCGTACCCCGGGGTGCTCGCGCTCGAACGAGTCCAGCGCCCGTTCCAGGTAGGCCTTCTCCCGGCAGTACGCGGCGCCCGGCCACCCGTGCGTCGGCCATGACTCGTCCACCGCGCGGCCCTTGAACCCCGGCGAGTACGCCCCGACCGACGAGGCGTGCACCAGCGTGGGCACCTTCGCGGCGGCGACCGCCTCGAACACGCGGATGCCGCCGAGCACGTTGGTGCGCCAGGTCACCGCCGGGTCGTGCGTCGGCCGGAACGCCCACGCGAGATGGACGACGGCGTCCGCGCCCTCGAACTCGGTGACCAGATCCGTCCCCTCGGCCGCCAGATCCACGGCCGACCACTCCGTCCTCGCGGGCGCCCAGTCGGGAATCCGCCGGGCCAGCCCCCGTACCGATCCGACCTCGGGATCCTCCGCGAGCAGGCGCACCAGGCTGGTGCCCACGTTCCCCGTGGCGCCCGTAACAACGACCATCCTGCCTCCGGTTTCACTGCTCACCGCAGGCTCCTCTCGGTAGCTCCGTAAGGAGCGTGACGAGTACCCGGCACGCGGGGCTGCACGCACGAGACGTGCGCGGTCTCGGCCGGAGAAAAGCCCCGACCGGACGGGGGAATCCCGGTCGGGGCGTCTGTGGGGCCCGCATGGCGGTCGCCTCTCGGCGAAAGGCTCCAGGGCTTCAGTGACCTGCGTCACTGCTGACACAAAGTCTCGGAACACGTCCGGACGGAGCAGCGCCGCGTCACGCGCTCCCGACGCGTGACGGCGTCACCCGGTCCCGGGCCCACGCGAGCAGTTCGTCCGCCGTCCACGTGGTGATCACCCGCTCGGGCGGCACCCCGCACTCCTCGGCCCGAGCGCAGCCGTTGATCTGCCAGTCGAGCTGACCGGGCGCGTGCGCGTCGGTGTCGACCGAGAACAGCACGCCCGCCTCCACCGCCCTGCGCAGCAGCCGCCGAGGCGGGTCGAGCCGCTCGGGCCGGCTGTTGATCTCCAGCGCCGTCCCGGACTCGGCACACGCGGCGAACACCGCGTCCGCGTCGAACTCCGACTCGGGCCGTCCGTGCTCGTCGAGCAGCCGTCCCGTGCAGTGCCCGAGCACGTCGGTCCGCGGATTCCGTACGGCGGTGACCATCCGCCGGGTCATCGACCGAGCGTCCATCCGCAGCTTGGAGTGCACGGACGCCACCACCACGTCCACCTGCTCCAGCAGCTCCCGCTCCTGGTCGAGCGAGCCGTCGTCGAGGATGTCGCACTCGATCCCCGTGAGCAGCCGGAACGGGGCCCACCGCTCATTGAGCCCGGCCACCACCTCCAACTGCTCGCGCAACCGGTCGGCCGACAGGCCACGGGCCACCGTCAGCCGGGGGGAGTGATCGGTGAGCACCGCCCACTCGTGCCCGAGCTCCGCCGCCGTCCGCCCCATCTCCTCGATCGGGCTCCCGCCGTCCGACCAGTCGGAGTGCAGATGGCAGTCCCCGCGCAGCTGCGCCCGCAGCTCCTCACCGCCGCCCCCGGACGGCTTCTCGGCCTCCTCCTCCCTCTCCAGCTTCTCCAGATAGCCGGGCATGCGGTCGTCCAGCGCCTCGCGCACCACCTGCGCGGTCTTCGGGCCGATGCCCTTGAGCGCTTCCAGCGAACCGGTGGCCGCCCGCTTCTCGATCTCGTCCGACGGCAGCGTGCGCAGCACACCGATCGCGGTACGGAAGGCCCGTACGCGATGCGTGGGGGCCTGCGCCCGCTCCAGCAGGAACGCGATCCGGTCCAGGGCCTCGACGGGATCCATGGGGTACCTCCTGTCTCCAGCGTTGCCCATGTGCCGGGTACCCGCACGGCGGCCACGCCCTCCGCGATCTCACCCGCCCGGCCCTCGTCACGGCGCTGACCGCTCGAAGCGCTCTACGCTCGACATATGACCGAAAGCGCGAGCCCCTACATCTCCCACCCACGGATCATGGTGCTCGGGGTACAGCCGGGCACTCCGCCGTTCCGGATCGTGGAAATCGACGGTCAAATGGTCGGGGAGGCGAAAACGATGACCGACGTCCTGCGGGCCGCGGCGGCGTACGGCATCACGGTGCACGACCTCGACGACCCGGACGTGGTGCGCTGGGTCGGCGGCGACAAACTCACCTGGACCCGGCACTACTAGGGCAGGCTAGGACTTGCCCTTCGCCGGGGCCTTCCGGCGGACGATGCGCGGGCGCCGGCCCTTGGCGCCGTCGCGTCGCGGTTCGGGCTGCTTGCGTGGATGCACCGCCCGGCCCAGCCACCGGCCCACGAGCACATAGCCGAGCAGCGCGCCCCCGGTGTTCAGGATGACGTCGTCGATGTCGAAGGCGCGCCCGGTCACCACCGCCCCCTGCACCAGTTCGACCAGGAGCATGACGAGGGCGGTCAGCACCAGGACGCGCAGCGCCCCGCGGGCCCCGGGCGCCAGGACGGGCAGCAGCACCCCGAAGGGCACTCCGAGCAGGATGTTCCCGCCGATCTGCTTGACCGTGTCGCGCAGCGCGGGCTGGTTCAGGTAGGCCTCCAGGGAGTCGCCGGGCCGCAGATTGCTGTGCGTCAGCGCCTCCGAGGCCGGGGACGGCCGCAGGGTGAGACTGGCCAGCACGGCGGCGAAGGCCACCATGGCGGCGAAGGCCAGCAGCATCAGCAGGAGACGCAGGGGGAACGGGAGCGGCCGCCGGGCGGGCGCGGCCGACGCGGGCTTGCGGCCCGGTTTCGCTGTACGGGAGCGTGACGTGGTGCGGGCCATCAAAACCCTCCCAGCTTCAACTTCCCTTTGTCCCAAGGTGGTTACCCGCGCGGAGGGCTTCAAAGCCTCGGCGCACACAGTCCGGCCCGGGTGCGCCGAGGCGACCGCGGTGACGCTCAGGTCTCGCCGCCGTACGTCACCTTCACCTCCTCGAAGCCCAGGGAGTGCAGGAGGCCCTCCAGCATGTCGGTGGTGTTGGACTCGGCGCGGGCGGTGAGCCGGCTCTCCTTCGCCGCGGTGCCGATGTGCTGTGAGGCGAGTTTCTGGACGGCCTGTTCACTGTTGGGGTTGTCCGAGAAGAGGTCGCCGAGGCGGTCCAGGAGGCCGCGTTGCTTGGAGACGGCGTAGGAGCGCTCGGGGTCGAGGGCCGGTTTGCCGAGGGCCGCATGCGGGAGGTTGAGCGTGGCCGAGGTGCGGTCCTCGTTGACCGTCACGTCGTTCTCGCCCACCTGGCCCAGGTCGACGTAGGCGTCGACGGTGCCGGCGCCCACGTACAGCGTGCGGGTGCCGCGGATCGCGTCCGGCAGGTACTTGGCGTCCTTCTCCAGATCCACGACCACCTGGAAGTTGCCCGTGGCGGCGTCGTAACGGCTGATGTCCTGGATGGACTTGAGGAGTGCGGGGCCCGAGCGGTCCTGGGTCTGTGTGCCGAAGATGTCCTTGATGCTCCCGAAGACGAGCAGCCTCAGTGCGGCGAGAGCGACCACGAGGAGTACGACGAGGACAGTGAGGAGCTTCACCCAGCCCGGCAGGCGACGTGCGCGTGTGATGGACGTCGTCATGTCGACGGCCCTCCTTCCTGTTTCAACAAGTGCCCCTCAAATGGCTTGACAGAACGCCCAGTTGGGAGATTGGGACGAGAACCGGCCCAGCTGGACCGTTCACGGCCTGTTCGGCGGGCTCCCGAGCGAATAGACAGGAAGGAGCGGAGCAGCGTTCGGCAGTACCCATGACAGGGGAGGGGTCACAGCGGCGAAGGAGAAGTCCGAGCGGACCAAGCCGGATGTGAACATCGGGATCACCGGTCATATCGACCACGGGGAGACGACGCTCACGGCGGCGATGACGAAGGTGTAGGTTTCCCGACCTGAACCGTTCCTAATCAGTGAGCAGGAGTGAGTCTTGGACCCACGTCCTGGCACTGTGCGCATCCCGAACGGTTTTGGATGCACTGGTCCCCCGCGTTCTCTGATCAGTCTCGGTCCGGCGACGTGCATCGTGTGCACGCTCCGTGACGGGTGGGCGGGTTTCCTCACGTCCCCGTGCGCCCGGTCCGGCCTGGGCGGTCCGATGCCCACGACGATCGCTCTGGTCGTCGTGGGGCGGTGCCGTCCGTCGCCGGATCGGGTGCCCGAGGGCGCGTCGCCCGATCGCGATGCTCGCGGCATCGTGACGGGACATCTTGCGAGTGTTGCTGGTCAGGGGCTTGCGCCAGTGCTCATCGCCCCACATCGACGTGTACGCCGGATCGACCGCGACGATCGCGAGGTCCTGCTCGGCGGCCATCGAGATGAGCCGGGCTTTGAGCTTGCCGGTGGGGATGCCGGAGATGAGCTGCCGGAACCTTTTGCGGCGGCCGTGTTTCTCGCGGGTCTTCTCCTGCGTGAAGTCCAGGTCTTCGATACCGATGGCTGTCACACCGCAGCGCTTGGTCCAGTGCAAGAGCTGGGTGATGGCGTGCCGGACCTGTGCGTCCCGGTGGCTGGCGGTGCCGGTGAGGTCGTAGGAGAACCGCTTGGGCTCGCCGACCGGGTTGCCGTTCCGATCGAGCCGGTAGGCGGCGAAGTGGTCGGCGTTGGTGTCCACGCCGATCATGCCGTTCGCGCGGGCCGTCTGAAGCGGAACCGTCTTCACGACGGGGCGCTGCCAGGACGCGGTGAGGTACCAGCGGTCACGGGCGACGTCGTAGTGGATGCGGTAGGCCACGGCCCGGTTGCCCTCGATACGGTCGGCCCACTCCTGGCCCCGGTGCGCGAATGCCACTTTCGAGGTCAGGGCGTACCGGCCGTATGGGGCGTTCGCGTGGTGCGCGAGCGGTGCGGGCAGCTTGACGGATACCTCACCGTCGGGGGTAACGCGGATCGTCTCGTTCCCGAAGCGTTTGCCGGACTCGCCGTCGGCGGCCAGGAACCAGCGCTCCGCCTCCCACCGCTTGCGCCACTCGGCCTCGGTGAGCTGAGCGTCGGCGAGGTGGTGGCGGGTGTTCATCAGTTTCCGGCCGCCACGCACGACACGGACCCGTCCGTCCTCACGGTCGGACCGCTCCTGTTCCAGGCGGCCTTCCAGTGTGGCCAGACGCCGGGACTTGCGGAACCATTCGTTCTTCGAGCGGTATCCGCCCGGTGCCTTCCTGGTGCCCTTCTCGCCGATCGGCTGTGACAGCCTGTGTATCAGGGTCCGGACACCGGCTTCGAGGTTCTGGATGTGCGCGAGCTGGCATCGCCGCGACAGGGCCCACTGGTCGTGGGTGGATTTGGTGATACTGCCTGCCCAGCGCGAGGAGGACTCGGCGGTCAGGCCCTGCTTGCGGGCCGCCCACGTCTGGCTGGAGTGCTCCAGGCCGTCCGCGCATCGTGCCTTCAGGTCCCGGGAGGCCAGAGATCCCAGGTGTTCACCGACGAGGCGCAGCACCTTCTCGTCTTCGGCGGTCAGGTACTTGAGGCGGTCGCGGATAGCGACACCGGACGGACCGAGCGCGACGAACGGCGCCTCGATGGTGCGCAACTGCTTCCCGGGTTCAGCCACGCTCGGCCGCCTCAAGAGCCTTGCGTGCCCGCATCTTCGCCGTTCGGCGGCCGTACAGGCGGGCACAGAACGAGGTCAGCACCTCAATCATGTCCCGCACGAGATCGTCTTCGTCCTCGCCGTCGTCGAGGACGACGAGCCGGCGCCCGGCGGCTTCGAGAGCGGCTTCGACCAGTTCGGTGTTCATCCGCCCGAGCCGGTCACGGTGCTCTACGACGACGGTGGTCACCTTCGCATCGGCCAGCAGACGACGGGCCTTGGTCCGGCCGCCGTTCATGCCCGAGGCAATCTCCGATTCGACACGCACCACCTTGTGCCCGGCCTTCGCCGCCCACTCCGAGAGCCGGGTGATCTGGCGTTCCAGGTCGGCCTTTTGGTTGTGGGAGGAAACGCGGGCATACAGACCCACACCGCCAGTCACAGACGGTGAGGAATTCACCTCGATGTTCACCAGGATCGTGCGCGGCCCGACTCGCTCAGCAGGTACCGGCAGTGTGCCCTCACGGAACCACCGATAGGCGGTATGCGGGTGCACACCGTTCGCCATCGCCCATTCCTTGAGGTTCATGCGGCGATCATAACACCCACTCAGAGGCCCTAATGCACACTAAAGTTGACTCAATCCCGAGCAGTTCAGTACCCCTTCGCGCCGTTCGACCAGATCGACAGGGCGCCCGAGGAGCGGCAGCGCGGCATCACGATCTCGATCGCGCATGTCGAGTACCAGACCGAGAACCGGCACTACGCGCATGTCGACTGGCCGGGGCACGCGGACTACATCAACAACACGGAGATGTTCCGCAAGCTCCTCGACGAGGGCCGGGCGGGCGAGAACGTCGGGCTGCTGCTGCGGGGCGTCAAGCGCGGTCGACGTCGAGCGCGGGCAGGTCGTCATCAAGCCCGGTTCGGTGACCCCGCACACGGTCTTCGAGGCGCGGGCGTACATCCTGTCGAAGGACGAGGGCGGCCGGCACACGCCGTTCTTCGACAACTACCGGCCGCAGTTCTACTTCCGGACAACCGATGTGACGGGCGTGGTGACCCTGCCCAAGGGCACCGAGATGGTCATGCCGGGGGACAACACCACCATGCGTGTGGAGCTGATCCAGCCGATCGCGATGGAGGAGGGCCTGAAGTTCGCCATCCGCGAGGGCGGCCGCACGGTCGGCGCGGGCCAGGTCATCAAGATCGTCAAGTAGGGACCCGTCATCGAGCGGGGACCGTCACAGGGACCCCGACGTGGCCTCCGGGCGGCTCAGCGCCTCCTCCAGCGACGCCGACGGCGGCAGGTGGTGGGCGAGGCCGCTCACATGGAGGATGCGCAGGGTGAGGTCCTGTGTGCACAGCAGGTGCAGGCGTCCGCCCCGGGCGAGGATCCGGTGCCGGGCCCGGAACAGCAGGCGCAGTCCGGAGCAGTCGAAGAACTCGACGGGCCGCAGGTCGATCACGATCTGCGGCTCGGGGCGCCCGGTCACGGAGTCCAGGTACGGGATGATCTCCAGTGCCGCGATGATGTCGATCTCGCCGTGGAACTCCAGCACGGTCTGTCCGCGCTCCTGGCGGACCCGCAGATGCCGGGTCAGCGGTGCGGGGTCGTGCGACACGACGACATCGCCTCCAACCGGCTCCTCAGTGGCGGGGTTCAGGGTCACCGGGGGCCGGGGTGACGACGTCTCGCGAGCGTAGACGGTGCACCGGGGCCCCTGTGACGGCAAAACCATTCCTCGCCCAGCAAGTTACCCTCGTTGGAGTGAATTTCAGCATGTTCGATTGACATATGTCTTTGATTTAACGCGAGGCGTGTCCGACACGTTGCGTGCCGTTTCCGCGACGGGGCGTACGCCCGGCGCTAGGACAGTGCCTGCCAGGCTTTGGACAGGGTCTGCCGGAACTGGTCGGCCTGGCGGGCGGTGAGGTCCCGGAGCATGCGTTCCTCCAGCTCCCGCATGGGCTCCGCGTAGCTCGCCAGCAGTTCGCGTCCCGCGTCGGTCAGCAGGATCAGCAGCTCCCGGCGGTTGTGCGGATTGCGCTCCCGCCGTACGAGCCCACGGCTCTCCAGGCTCCGTACGAGATCCGCGATGGACTGGGCGGTGACGAACGAGTCGCGCGCGAGCTGGGCGGCGGAGAGTCCGTCGTGCCGCTCCAGGACGGTGAGCGAGGTGTACTGCAGGGCTGTGATGCCGGCCGGTTTCACCAGGTCGTCCAGGTGTGAGCGGACAACGAGCTCGACCTGCTTGATCATGTAGAGGAGCGAGGGAGCTGCCTTGGTGCCGACCATGGGTTCAGCCTAAGGCATTGACAGGAAACCTGTCTGTAAAGAGACTGCGAACCAACAGGAATCCTGTTTGTTGAAATCTTGGCGATCAAGGCTGGGGAGTGGGCAATGACGACCACCTTCGAAAGCGGGCCCGGGCAGCTGTTCATCGGTGGACAGTGGCGCGAGGCGGCCGACGGAGCACGGACGGATGTGATCGACCCGTCCACGGGTCAGGTGGTCACGACGGTCGCGGAGGCGGGCGCGGTCGACGTCGACGCCGCCGTACAGGCCGCCCGGGACGCCTTCGACAACAGCGGCTGGGCCACACTGAGCGGCCGTGAGCGGGGCCGTGTGCTGCACCGGGTCGCCGAGCTGATCCGGGAGAACGCCGACGAGATCGCGGCCCTGGAGAGCCTCGACGTCGGCAAGCCGATCTCGCTGTGCAGTGCCGTCGACGTGACGACCGCGGCCAATGACTACGAGTACTACGCCTCCCTCGCCTGGAGCCTGCACGGCGCGCTCCGCGACACCCCGCTCAACGCCCACGCCTACACCCGGCGCGGCCCGCTCGGCGTGGTCGCCGCGATCACCCCCTTCAACTTCCCGCTGATCCTGGCCGGTTCGAAGATCGCCCCGGCGCTGGCGGCCGGCAACGCCGTGGTGCACAAGCCCGCCGAGGAGACCCCGCTCAGCGCCCTCTACATGGCCGGCCTGCTGAAGGAGGCCGGTGTCCCGGACGGCGTCTACAACGTCGTCACCGGCACGGGCCCGGTCGCCGGCGAGGCTCTGCTGAGGAACCCCGGCATCGACAAGGTCTCCTTCACCGGGTCCACCGCCGTCGGCCGCCATGCCGCGGGCGTCGCGGGCGGGGCCCTCAAGCCGGTCACCATGGAGCTGGGCGGAAACGCCGCGCACATCGTCTTCGACGACGCCGACGTCGAGAAGGCCATCGGCGCGGTCATCAAGGCCTTCGTCTTCAACACCGGCCAGTTCTGCATGGGCGGCCCCCGCCTGCTCGTCGCGCGCCCGGTGTACGACACCGTGGTCGGCATCCTCGCGGAGGCCGTGCCCGGCGTTCCGGTCGGCGACCCCCGGCAGCCCGAGACTGTCGTCGGACCGATGGCGGGGGAGAAGCACCTGCGCAAGGTCGAGGAGTACGTGGCCCTGGCCCGCAAGGAGGGCGGGCGCATCGTCTGCGGTGGCGAGCGCCTCGATCTGGGCGGCGGCTACTACTACAAGCCCACGGTGATCGCGGACCTGCCCAACGACTCCCGTGTCGTCCAGGAGGAGATCTTCGGCCCGGTCCTCACCGTGCAGCCCTTCGACTCCGAGGACGAAGCCGTCGCGATGGCCAACTCCACGCCGTACGGCCTGGCTTCGGGCCTGCAGACCACCAACCTGGCCCGCGCGCACCGCGTCGCCGACCGGCTCCAGGCGGGCATCGTCTGGATCAACGACTGGGCGATGCTCGACCCCGCCGTCCCCTTCGGCGGCGTGAAGGACTCCGGTTACGGCCGCGAGTACGGGCCGGAGGCCCTCGCCGGCTACACCAAGATCAAGTCAGTCGTCATCTCGCTCGACTGAGCGGCCCCAAAGGAGTGCATGAGATGTCCACGTCCACACGTGCCGCCGTGGTCGAGTCCGGCGGAGCGCCGTTCACCCTCTCCGAGGTCGTCCTCGACGAGCCCGGCCCGAACGAGGCCCTCGTCCGCATGGTCGCCACCGGCCTGTGCCACACCGACCTCGGCGTTGCCGGCGGCGGCCTGCCCTTCCCGTTGCCCGGAGTTCTGGGCCACGAGGGGGCCGGTGTCGTCGAGGCCGTCGGGCCGGCCGTCACGGGTGTGGCCCCCGGCGACCACGTCGTGCTGTCCTTCACCTCCTGCGGCGGCTGCCGCAACTGCCGTGACGGGCACCCCGCGTACTGCGCCGCCTGGCTGCCGCTGAACCTGCTCAGCGGCCGCCGTGCCGACGGCACCAGCACCATCAGCCGCGACGGTGAATCCCTCGGCGGCCACTTCTTCGGCCAGTCCTCGTTCGCCGAGCGGGCCCTTGTCGACGAGCGCAGCCTCGTCAAGGTCGACCCGGACGTACCGCTGGACTCCATCGCCCCGCTCGGCTGCGGGGTGCAGACCGGTGTCGGTGCCGTATGGAACGTCCTGGAGCCGCGCTCGGGCGACACCCTCGTCGTGCTCGGTGCCGGAGCCGTCGGCCTCTCCGCGGTGATGGCCGCGGCCCTGACCCCCGCCACCAAGGTCATCGCCGTCGACAGGGTCGCCGAACGCCTGGAGCTGGCCAAGGAGCTGGGGGCCACCCACACCATCAACGGCAACGAGGTCGAGGACATCACCGCGGCCGTCATGGAGCTGACGGGCGGCCAGGGCGCCGACGGTGTGGTCGAGACGACCGGCAGCGTCTTCGTGCTCCGCAAGGGCGTCGACGCGCTCGCCCTGCGCGGCACCCTGGTCATCGTCGGCGCTCCGCCGTTCGGCACCGAGGTCTCCCTCGACGTCAACGGCATGCTCGGCGGCAAGCGGGTCGTCGGCCTCACCCTCGGTGACAACGAGACCCAGACCGCCATCCCGGTCCTCGTCGAGCTGGTCAAGGCGGGCAAGCTCCCGCTCGACCGGCTGATCAGCCGCTACAAGTTCGAGGACATCGACCAGGCCGTGGCCGACATGCACGGCGGCAAGTCCGTCAAGCCCGTGCTGATGTTCTGACCGGGAGCCATCCTCCTCCATGCTGCCGGTGGCCGTTGTTGGGCCACCGGCAGCGAACGTTCGCCACCCCTGCCGCGTCGGAGGAGGGACACAGCGGCAGGTGAACAGGGGTGGGCATGCGGAAGGCGTTCGTGACGACGACGGTCCTGGTGGCCGTGACGGCGGGGGGATGCGGCACCGGGAGCGGTGAGGGCGTCGTGGCCGAGGGCACGCCCCCGGCCACGCCGTACAGCGGCCCTCTGTATGTCCCGCACCAGAACGTGGACGAGGACGGCATCCGGGCGATCCGGATCGAGTCGGGCGCGGCGGGGCGGGCGCTGGAGTGCGACGGCGACATCTACTCGGGCGGCGGACCCGGCGCATGGAGCGGAGGCGACGGCGGCGGGACCCCCGAGGAGGGGCTGGAGGCGTACTTCGACATCGAGCAGCCCGGCGTTCCACGGGACGGCTACCGCGTGGAGCGCGAGGAAAAGGACCGGGTCCTCTTCTCGTACGATGTCGACGGCCGGACCAAGGTCGCCGTGATCGTCGCCAAGGACCAGCAGAACAGACCCGGCTGGGGCCCCGAGACCAGCGCCTCCTGCGACCCGGCCGAACTCCCGGCGAGCTACACCGACTCCCTGCCGGACGAGATCTGGACCGACGAGAACGGCGACCGCGTACCGGCCACCGAGGTGAGCAGTTCCCGGGGCGCGGCCCACTGCGACTGGCAGAAGGCCCACTTCCTGGAGCTGGGCCGGGACGCCGACCGCAGGCTCTACGCCCGCGATCCGGACCGGGTGCTGCCCGACATGATGCTCACGTCCGCGTACGACGGGGATGTGCCCATGCCCAAGGGCGCGCGGGACACCGGATACCGCCTGAACGACTGGGAGTTGTGGCGCACGGACGACGCGTCGAAGGTGTACGTCCGCACCTCCGGCGGGGTGGAGGCGTGGCCCGCGGTGAAGAAGGGGATGGCCTGCGCCTGAAGCGGACCGCCGTCACCGGCTCCGGTGCAGGGCCACGAGCAACTGCCAGGAATGGTGGGCCATTTCGTCCGACGTCGCGTCGATCAGGCCGTGCAGCCAGTCCGCGAGGACGCCCGCGAAGGTCGCGGCCACGGCGGAGGCGATCAAGGGGGCGTCCGCGCCGCCGGCGCGCTCGCGTGCGGTGAGGCTGTAAGCCCGCAGGTCCCGGTGCAGGACATGGCCGAGCGGGCCACCGCCCCCCGGACTCAGCAGCGTGCGGTACAAGGCGGCGTGCGGGGTGAGACCGGCGAAGAACGCGACCAGCGCGGGTGGCGCGTGCACCGGATCGGGGCGAAGGCCCTGCCACGCGTGCAGGGCGTCCACGGCCTCCCGTACGACATCGGCGCAGGCGTCCACCGCCAGCGCCTCCAGGTCCGCGTAGTGCACGTAGAACGTGGCCCGCCCCACGCCCGCCCGGCGGACCAGCGCGGCGACACTGACCTCCGCCAGCGGGCGCCGGGCGCACTCGTCGAGGAGGGCCTGCCGCAGCCTGGCCCGGGTGCGGGCGGCCCGGGGGTCCTCCACCGTCACCCGGCGACGAGCACGGCGGCCAGCGCGAGGGCGCCGGGGAGCGCCTGGGCCACCAGGATGCGGCGGTTCGCGGTCGCGGCGCCGTACACCCCGGCGACGATCACGCACACCAGGAAGAACACCTGCGCGCGGAACCCGGTCGGATCACCGGCGACCAGACCCCAGACCAGGCCCGCCGCCAGGAAGCCGTTGTAGAGCCCCTGGTTCGCGGCCATCTTCGCGGTCGCCCCGGCCATCTCCGGGTCGTACCCGTGGAACCTGAGACCGGGCTTCTTCTCCCACAGGAACATCTCCATCACCAGGATGTACGCATGCTCGGCGGCCACCAGCCCCACCAGCACGTTCGCCAGGATCTCCATCGTCGCCGTACTCCGTCGGTCGCTCGTTCAGTTCTTGGACAGGTGTCCACTATAACTGGACAGGTGTCCAGGAATGGAGATGGGGGGCGCGATGGTGGGTACGGAGCCGAGAACCCTTCCCTCCGCCTCACCTGCCCCATACGTGTCCTTGGCCACGGGTTGCCGTACCGTCGCGGCGGGTAGCGATCCAGCGGTTTTTGATGGTCGGCAGGGGGAGTTGACGTGTCGGGCAGCCTCGCGCCCAGTGAATGGAACGACAGCGAGCAGGGCATGTGGGCCGCGTTCCGCAGGGGCGAGTGGTACGCCGACGGGGGTGAGATCCGGGCGTCCGCCGTACGGGAGCTGCTGCTCGCCCCGCCGCGGGCCGAGCCCGGCCACCCGGCCCGGCTGCGGCTGCGAGAGGTGCGCATCAGCGGGCGGCTCGACCTGTCCGAGGCGGACGTCGCGGGCACCCTGCGCCTGCACGGCTGCCGCTTCGAGCAGGCGCCGCACCTCGACGGGGCCACCCTGGGCGCCTGGGAGATGCGTGACTGCGAGCTGCCCGGACTGTCGGCGGCGGGCGTGACCATCGGCTGGAAGTGCGAGCTGACCGGCTGCCGGGTGGAAGGCCCCCTCGACCTCCACGGGGCGTCGATCGGCGGTAGCCTCCGCCTGGCCGACAGCCGGCTGTCGGGCGGCGCCGACCTGCGGGACAGCTCGGTGGGCGGCAGCGTCGGCCTCCAGCGCGCCCAACTGATCAACCCGGAGGGGACCGCCCTCCAGGCCAACCGGATGCACATCGTCGGAGACCTCGACTGCCAGGGCGGACTCGTCGCCGAGGGCACCTTCGACATCTGCGACGCCCGGGTGGGCGGCGGGGTGCACCTCGAAGGGGCCTCGCTCAGCTGCGCGCACGGACCGGCGATGCGCGCCCATGGCGCCGACGTGGGCGCCCAGTTCAACTGCTGCGACGGCTTCGTCGCGCGCGGCAGGCTCTCGATGAGCAGCCTGACGATACGCAGCCGCCTCAGCTTCAGCGACGGCCGCATCGACGTACCGGCCGGGCGGCCCGCACTCGTCAGCCGCCGCTCCACCGCCTCCGAAATCGACCTGCGGTTCCGCGAGCCGGTACGGGGCACCGTGGCCCTCAGCCACGCCCGCGTGACCGTGCTCTGCGGCACCCCGGACACCTGGCCGACGGCGATACGACTGGACGGCGTCGTCTACGACAGCTTCCTGCCCCAACTCCCCGCCGTACAACGCCTCCCGCTGCTCGCCCGCGACCCCGAGGGCTTCACCCCGCAGCCGTACGAGCAGCTCGCGACCTCCTACCGGCAGCACGGACGCGACGCCGACGCCCGCACCGTGCTCCTCGCCAAGCAGCGCCGGCTGCGCGCCACCCTGCCGTGGCCGGGCCGGGTGTGGAGCAGGCTGCAGGACCTCATGGTCGGGTACGGCTACCAGCCGATGCGGGCCGTGTGGTGGCTCGTCGCGATCATGCTGAGCGGCACGCTGCTGTTCACCCTGTGGCCGCCCGAGGCCCTCGAACCGGACAAGGCGCCCGAGTTCCGGTCCGCCATCTACACCTTCGACCTCCTGCTGCCACTGGTCGACTTCGGTCAGGAGCGGGCGTTCAGCCCCCGAGGCGGCCTCCAGTGGGCGTCCGTCCTCTTCGTCTGCCTGGGCTGGCTGCTGGCCACGACCGCGGCGGCGGGGGCGAACCGGACGCTGCGCAGGGACTGACACCTGGCGCGTGTTTGCACATGCGGAGACGGAGCGATTGATCATTTAGGCCGACAACCTTATAAGCTCGCCTGTGACGCCGTGAGTTGACGCGATCGCGCAGGTCGGCTCTTGGTGCGTACTCATGAGTGCGGTCCCCTTGCACGCTCCCTTGTTCGCCCGCGTTTGCCTCGAAGGATGCAGATGGAACTCGCCACTCCGCCGCCGGCGGCGCGGCCACCCGTCGCCTGGTACAGCTGGTGGCTCATGCCGCTCGGACTGGGAGCCGGGACGGTCGCCGCCGCGGTCACCGCCACCGGCCAGACCCGGATCGCCGCCGCCGTCGCCGGTACGGTGGCCACGTCGGCGTGCGTCGTCTGCGTACGGCTCCTCGTCCGGGCCCAGCGCCAACTGCGGTGCAGCGCGGGTGAGTTCCGCGCCGCGCAGGCCGAGCACGGGCAGCAGTGGCAGCAGCATGTGGCGGGCCTGGAGCGGACGTTCGCCGCCGAGCGCGCGGCCCAGGAGACGCAACTCGCCGAGCAGCAGCAGACGTACGAGGCACGAATCGCCGAGCAGACCCGGGCCTGGCAGGAGCAGCTCGACCGCCAGCAGGCCGCGGTCGCCCTCCTCGCGGGGCAGCAGCTGCCCGAGGCGCTGAAGCGGCTGCGGGAGGGCGAGTCCATCGACGACATCCTGCCCACCGTCACCCAGTGCGCCGAGGTCGGCCCGGAACTGCGGGCCGAACTGCGCAAGGTGCTGCGGACCTCCCTCATCGCCGTCGAGGAGGAGCTCGACCGGTCCACCGCGGCCGAGCACGCGGTCATCAGCATCGGCAGCCGTATCCACGTACTCACCAGCAAACTCCGCGGCCGACTGCACGAGTTGCAGGGCGAGCACGGCCGACTGCCCGCCGTCGCCCGGGGGTTGATGGAGCTGGACCAGGAGATCGGCCCCGCCGACTGTCTCGCCGCCAGCATCGGCGTACTCGGCGGCTCGGACCGGCCCGGACGGCAGTGGCAGGAGTCGCAGCGGCTGCTGAGCGTGGTGCGCGGCGGCATCGGCCGCATCAAGGACTTCGGCCGCGTCGAGATCCGCCATCTGCCCGAACTCGGCGTCGACGGCGGCCTCGTGGACCACCTCACGCTGATCTTCGCCCATCTGCTGGACAACGCGGCCCGCTACTCGCCGCCCACCGAGCCGGTGGTCGTGTCCGGCAAGGAGGTGCCGAACGGCGTAGGCATCGAGATCCAGGACGCCGGAAAGGGCCTGAGCGAGGAGAAGAAGCGCGAGGCCGAACAGGCACTCGCCGGCACCGCGGCCGGACCGGGCCTCGGCGGCATCTCCGAGGACGCCAGCCTCGGCCTGCGGGTGGTGGGCGCCCTCGCCCGCCGTTACGGCATCCGCGTCACCTTCGCGGACTCGCCCTGGCTCGGCACCTCCGTGGTCGTCGTGGTCCCGCACAAGTACTTCACCCCGCTGCCCGCCACGAATCCCGCCCCGGCCCCGGCCGACCGCCCCGCCGCCCCCGCCCCCGGCGGCCCGGCTGCCGAGACGTCCGCCGCGAGCGACACCGGGACCGACGCCCGGACCGACACCGGGACCGACGCCGAGCCCCTGGACACCACACCCGGCGGCCTGCCCCGGCGCCGCAGCAAGCGGGGCGAGACGGCGAAGCCCAC
Organism: Streptomyces sp. NPDC002845; assembly: GCF_053591955.1. Classification (NCBI taxonomy): domain Bacteria; kingdom Bacillati; phylum Actinomycetota; class Actinomycetes; order Kitasatosporales; family Streptomycetaceae; genus Streptomyces; species Streptomyces sp. NPDC002845. The sequence goes on from NZ_JBSFUU010000009.1 coordinate 89,255, forward strand.
GTCCACCGGCCGGACGACCGAGGGCGCAGCCTCCGCCGTACCGCCGGACACGTCCTTCGCGGGCCTCGCGGCCTTCGCCACGGCCGGGCGCGGGATTCCCGTGGATTCCGTGGCCGGGGCGGCGGTCGAGGAGCGTGCGGCAGGCGAGAGCGCGGCCTCCGCCAAGACCGCGGCCGGACAGGCGACCGGCGAGAGTGAGACCCCCGTGGACACCGCCCCTGGTGAGGCGGCCGACAGCCGCGACAGCGTCGTCGGCAATGAGCCGTACGCCCCGTCCGCCGGACGCGAGTCCACCGAGCAGCACACCGAAGAAAGCGACCAGGCCTCATGACCCAACACGGAACCGACGTGAGCTGGGCGCTCCGCGACCTCGTCGAGAGCATCCAGGAGATCCGCTTCGCCCTCGTCGCCTCCAGTGACGGTAAGGCCATCACGTCCTACGGCGCCGAGGACCCCGACGACGTCGACCGCTTCGCCGCCGTGGTCGCCGGGCTCCAGGCGCTCGCCCAGCCCGTCGCCGAGCAGTTCCCCACATACGCCGGGCAACTGCGCCTGGCGATGATCGAGGTCGACGGCGGCCACCTCTTCGTGGTGCGGGCCGGTGTGGAGACGTATCTCGGAGTCCTCGCCAGGGAGGGCCTCGACCAGGGTCTCCTCGGCCACCAGATGATGGACGTGGCCCGCAGGATGGGCGACCTCCTCGGCACCACAGCGCGCGGGGAGGAGCACTCTGGATGAGTGCTCCCCGCCGGCCCACCGACCCGTCCGGTCTTGAGCGCTACTACGTCCTCACGGGCGGCCGCAGCGGACCGGGCGGTTCGGCGTCGAGCCTCGACGTGGCGACCCTCGTCATCGCCCGCGCCGCCCCCACCCCGGGCATGCAGCACGAGCACGAGGAGATCCTCCGGCGCTGCCGCGATCCGCTGTCGGTGGCCGAACTCGGCGCCCACCTCGGAGTGCCCTTCAACATTCTCGCGGTGCTCCTGGCCGACCTGCTGGACGCGGACCGGATCGAAGCCCGTGACCCCATCCCGGCGTCCGGTGCCGACAGCGGGCCCGACCTGGCGCTCCTTGAGGAGGTACTCAGTGCACTTGAACGGCTTTGACCGGCCCGCGGCCGGTGACGCCCGGTCCGTGAAGATCATGATCGCCGGAGGCTTCGGCACCGGAAAGACCACCCTCGTCCGCTCGGTCAGCGACATCAAGCCGCTCACCACCGAGGCGACCCTGACCCGGGCCAGCGCCGGCGTCGACAACCTCATCGGGGTGGCCGACAAGCAGGAGACCACCGTCAGCCTCGACTTCGGCAAGATCGGCATCAACGACCAACTGGTGCTGTACCTGTTCGGAACCCCGGGCCAGGAACGCTTCTGGTTCCTGTGGAACGGCCTGTTCAAGGGCGCCCTCGGAGCCGTCGTCCTGGTCGACACCCGGCGGCTCGCCTCCAGCTTCCGGGCCATCGAGGAGATGGAGCGGCAGGACGTGCCCTTCGTCATCGCCCTCAACGTCTTCCCCGACTCCAGGGAACACCCCGTAGAGGAGATCCGCGACGCCCTCGACATCTCCCCGGACATCCCGATCGTGGCCTGCGACGCCCGCGATCGCGCCTCCAGCCGCGATGTGCTCGTCGCGCTGATCCGCCACCTCAAAGAGCGTGCTCCTCTCAAGGAACGCTCCGCCGTCGCCCTGGGGCCCCGATGACCGACCGGCCTTCCAACGCCCCGGACGCTCCGCGCTGCCCCGTCGCCCACGGCGGAGCCGACGGCACCACCCGCCTGTACGGCCCCGAGGCGGCCGTCGACCCGCACGGCATCTACGCCCGGCTGCGCAAGGAGCACGGCGCCGTCGCCCCGGTCCTCCTGGAGGGCGACGTGCCCGCCTGGCTGGTGCTCGGCTACCGCGAGGTGCGGCGCGTGCTGGACAACCCCCTTCAGTTCAGCCGGGATTCACGGATCTGGCGGGACTGGAACGAGGGCCGGATCGACGCCGCGTCGCCGCTGATCCCGATGCTGGGCTGGCGCCCCGACTGCGTCTCCCAGGACGGCGAACCGCACCGCAGGCTGCGCGGCGCGGTCACCGACAACCTCCAGGCCGTCGCGGGCCGCGGCATCCGCCGCCATGTCACGCACTTCGCCAACCGGCAGATCGACGCGTTCGCCCCCAGGGGCACCGCCGACCTGGTCGCCGACTTCGCCGAGCACCTGCCGATGCTGGTGCTGACCCGGGTCTTCGGGCTCGCCGCGAGCGAGGGCCGCATGCTCGCGGAGTCCTGCGCCCACGTCATCAAGGGCGGAGCGGACGCCATGGTGCACAACGACCGCATCATGCGCATCCTCGGCGAACTCGCCGAGCGCAAGCGACAGGAGCCCGGCTCCGACTTCACCACCGGGCTGATCGACCACCACGCCGGGCTCGACGAGGACGAGGTCCTGGGCCACCTCCGCCTGGTGCTGATCGCCGCCCACACCACCACCAGCAACCTGCTGGCCCGTGTCCTCCAGCTGGTCCTCACCGACACCTCACGCCTCGCCGGTCTGGTCAGCGGCCAGCTGAACGTCTCCGCGGTCGTCGAGGAGGTCATGTGGAACACCCCGCCGCTGGCCGTTCTGCCCGGTCGGTTCGCCACCGCCGACCTCGAACTCGGCGGCGTGCGCGTCAAGGAGGGCGACCTGCTGGTCCTCGGCCTCGCCGCGGGCAACCTCGACCCGGAGATCCGGCCCGACACCGGCGTCTCCGTCCACGGCAACCAGTCCCACCTCGCCTTCAGCGGGGGCCCGCACGAGTGCCCGGGGCAGTCCATCGGCCAGTCCATCATCGAGGGCGCCGTCGACGCGCTGCTGCACCGCCTGCCGGGACTGCGTCTGACCGTCCCCGCCGAGGAGCTGACCTCGACGGCGTCCACCTGGGAAGCCCGCCTGGACAGTCTGCCGGTCACGTTCGCGTCGTAGACGGTTCGTACGGCGCTCCACCCGGCCGTCGGGAACCAACGGCCGGGCGGAAGGCCGTCTCGTACGGCTCTCGTACGGAGAGGGAACGGCAACGTCCGGCTACACGGCCAGCAGATCGTCCAGCGACCCCTTGCCCGCCAACTCGGCCGTCGCCGCGGGCCCTTCCTTCGCCGCCGCGTACCGCCCCGAGGTCAGCGCCCACTCGTAGTTGCCGTTGATCCAGTGCTGGATGGCCTCCACCCCCATCCGCACCTGGGCCCGCTGCTCGCCGGTCAGCCCCAGCTCCTCGCACATCTCCGGCACCCGCGTTTCGAGGGCGAGGTACTCGTCGAGGCACCGCGTGGTCATCCGGCACGCCTCGTCGAGGGCCTCCTCCCAGGTGCAGCCGCGCTCCCGGTGCAGTACGGCGATGAGGTTGTGGCCGTCGCCCCGGCGCTTCTCCCGCTCGAAGGAGTGGATGTCGTTCATGAACCCGATGGTGTCGGCGGCCAGGTCCCGCATCCGGGCCATCAGCGGATGCGCCTGCACCTGCGCCGGGACCTCGAAGCCGCGGCTGCGCTCGCCCGCGTCGATGCTGTGGTGGATTCCCACCGTGCGCCGCCGGAACGCGGCGTACTCGTCGAGGCTCAGCGTTCCGGCCAGGCCCCGCGCGGCGAGGTCGACCTCTTCGGCGTGCGCGACGAGGAACCGCCCCCAGGAGGCGGCGAACCGGGTGCGCCAGGTCAGCGACATGCCCTCGCAGAGATGCGCCCAGACCTCCGCCCAGGCCACGGTGACCGGGCACACCACCCGGGGTGCCGTGCCCGCCGGGCGCAGGGGAGTGGCTATCAACTCCCGCGCCACCTCCGCTATCCGGTCCGCCCGGTCGGGCCGCGCCGCGTCGAACTGGTCGTCGAAGAGGAAGGCCAGCGAGAACCAGTTCATGAGGACGACCATGTCCTCGGCCGAGGCGTGCGGGTAGGTCCGCGCCGCCGCCTGCGGCAGGTCCCAGGACTGGTACTCCTGGAACCCGGCCTGGCTGCGCACCAGGCCTCTCTCCCACACCCAGCGCAGATGACGGCCCCGCGCGTACTCCACATGCTCACTGACGGGAGTCTCGAAGGGGAGGTCGAACCTGACGTCCTGGGGCATTCGCGTCCTCTCACAGCAGCCAACAGCACTGTCGGAACCGTTGGTTGAAGGCTCAAAATATGCGCTACGAGGCTGCCCAGGCCGTAAACGATCTATGGTGTGACGTGTGTTACTGATGGTGCGGCTTGCTGTCACACAGGAGGGCGCTCGGACGTCATCTCCGTAAGACAACGCCGAAATGCCGTATGACAACTCCGTACGACATCGATCCGCGAGGAGGCTGCCCGCCGATGAATCCGCCCGCACGCACGCCGAAGCAGCGCAAGCAGGACACCCTGCACCGGCTGGAGCATGACGAGGACGCCTGGGTGGCGACGGCCGACGGCGAGGGCGGAACGCCGTACATGGTGCCGCTGTCCTTCCTCTGGGAGGGCGGCACGTTGCTGATGTCCACCCCGGCCGACAGCCCGACCGGCCGCAACCTGCGGGCAACGGGCAAGGCACGCCTGGGTATCGGGCCGACCCGTGACGTGGTGATCGTCGAGGGGACGGTGGAGACGCTCGAACCCGCGGACCTGCCCGAGGGGCTCGGCGACCTCTTCGCCACGAAGACCGGCTTCGACCCCCGCCAACTCACCGATCCCTACCTGTACTTCCGCATCCGGCCGCAGCGCGTCCAGGCCTGGCGGGAGGTCAACGAACTCGCCGGGCGCGACCTCATGCGCGACGGCGAGTGGCTCGTGGCCGACTGATTCCCGGGGACGTGCCCGACGTCGAGGAGACGGTCACCACCGCCGACCGCGTCGAGATCGAGGGGGTCGGCGGAACCCGGATGGCGTTCCGCCGCGACGTCAACGCCACCCCGCCGAACCGGCCGAGCCCCGAGAACTCCTTCCAGGTCCACCTGGACTTCTACGTCGAGGACCTCGACGAGGCCGAGCGCAGGGTCGTCTCCCTCGGCGGCCGTCCCCTGGAGGCCAAGGGGGCGGCCGGCCTGGTCGAGGAGCACGGGTGCCTCCGGGCGGGGTGGAGGCAGTGAACTCGGGGCGAGGCAGGGGAGTTCAGTCGCGACCGCCCTTCCCGGACACCGGCCAGACCCCCGTCGAGCGCTCGATGGCCTTCGCGCCCGTGCGGTCCAGCGCGCTGCGGACGACGGCGAAGATGGCGCCCTGCAGGCCTGCGGCGAGGAGGATCTCGCCCCAGCCGCGGTCCTTGTCCAGGGCGTCCGGGGCGTCGTCCTCGTGGCGCATCGCCTTCCACGCCCTGCGGAACGCCAGGCCCGCGAGGGCTCCGCCCGCCCAGCCGAGCACGAACCCGAAGGGTTGGTAGACGAGGGGGAGTTTCTTCTTCTTGGCCACCTGGAGCCTCCTTCGCGATACGGGTTCAGGGACGCCCTTCGGGCGGTACCGCCTCCGACGGAGGCACAGGTCCCGGAGGCGTCCCGTCGCCGAACGGGCGGCCGCCGAGCTGCTCGCGGTGGTGGGGCGTCAGCCAGCCGGACAGATCGGGCCCGAGGGGCACGATGCCGGTCGGGTTGATGCCCGAGTGCACCTGGTAGTAGTGCCGCTTGATGTGGTCGAAGTCGACGGTGTCACCGAAACCGGGCGTCTGGAAGAGGTCGCGCGCATACGCCCACAGCACCCGGTCCTCCGCCGGCTTCCAGCGGTTGCACTTGAAGTGGCCGTGGTAGACGGGGTCGAAGCGCACGAGCGTGGTGAACATGCGGACGTCGGCCTCGGTGATCGTGTCGCCGACCAGGTACCGCCGGTCCGCGAGCCGCCGCGACAGCAGATCGAGCCGCACGAACACCCCGGTGCAGGCCTCCTCGTACTCCTTCTGCCGCGTGGCGAAACCCGCCCGGTACACACCGCTGTTGACGTCCTCGTAGACCTCCGCCATCACCACGTCGATCTCGCCACGCAGCTCCGCCGGGTACAGATCGGGCGTGCCCTCCCGGTGCAGGGCCGTCCACTCGGTGGCGAGGTCGAGCGTGAGTTGCTGGTAGTCGTTGGTGACCAGCGTCGCAGATGAGCTGAGGTTTCCTCGGCGATCCTGGGTTTGTCCGGATTCCGGGGAAGCAGCCGTGGTGCGTGGCAGGGTGTGGACGCCTGCCGTTGGGCTGCGGTCGTGTCGCTGGTTGCGGCACGGTGCTCATCGTGTGCGGTACCTGCCGCCTGTGGCGCCGCCGGCTGCGGCGATTCGGTGCCTGGGGTATCCGCCCCGCCGGACGCTTTCCGCCCGGTGTGGACCCGGGCGGGGCGGGGACCCCGCGTCGCTTTCCTGGGCACGGGGCGGATTCTCGGTGAACCAGAACCACTCCGGTCCCTCGATGCCGTCCACGCTACGGCAGCCAACGCCCCGCACCACAACCGCCAGAGGGCACGTCCACCCGAAAGTGTTACAAGAGGCTAATCTGCCCCCTTGCGTGCGCCGACATGTTGCCTACCAGCATCCAGGCCATGTCAGGCACTGCGAATGACCCTCCCTGCTGCGCGCCCCGCACCAGGTCCGCGGGCGGAGCGGCCGGGCAGACGCACGGGCGGACCGCAGGAGCTCCGGGGCAAGGGGTGCGCGAGAAAGCCCCGCCGCGACGGGGGAGCGCGGCGGGGCCTGATGCACGGGTGCCCGGTCGAGGGCGGATCATGCGTCGTGAATCGAAGGAATTTCTTCTCCGGCCTCCCGATCAGCTTCCGTCCGTCGGCTCCAGCACGAAGACGGGGATCTCCCGGTCGGTCTTCCTCTGGTAGTCGGCGTACGGCGGATACGCGGCGACCGCGCGCTCCCACCACTCGGCCTTCTCGTCACCGGTGACCTCACGGGCTGTCATGTCCTGCTTCACGGGCCCGTCCTGAAGCTCGACGTGCGGGTCGGACGTGACGTTGAAGTACCAGACGGGGTGCTTGGGCGCGCCGCCCAGAGAAGCCACGGCGGCATACCGGCCCTCGTGCTCCACGCGCATCAGCGGGGTCTTGCGGATCTTGCCGCTCTTGGCGCCGCGGGTCGTGAGGACGATGACGGGCATGCCCGTGTCCATCAACGTCGTACCCTCGGTGCCGCCCGAGCTCTCGTACAATTCGACCTGGTCACGCACCCATTTCGTGGGGCTCGGCTCGTACTCGCCCTCAAGAGGCATGAATCCATCCCATCGTCGCGTATGGATGACGTACCACGGTTCAACACGAGCATCGCGCGGATTCATCCTCGCCGGACATCCCTCAGTGGGCGCCCGCCGCCTCGAACTCCGTACCGCACGGACCGGCACCCTGGCTCTCCGGGAGCGGGACGGGATCGCCGCTCATCGTCAGCGTGCGGTAGAAGCCGCCGATGCGCTCGGTGGAGCGGCCGACGTAGTGACCGATGAAGGACCGGCGGAAGCGGCCGGCGGTGCGGTTGGGCTGGGAGCCGTGTACGAGGCTGCCGTTGAAGAACAGCACGTCACCCGGCGCCATGTCGACGGGCACGGGCGACAGTCCGGGCGGCGGCGGCACGTACTCGCGTACGAACGACAGCTTCTCGTCCGCCTCCTCCGGGCAGAACAGGTCCATGCGGTGCGTGCCCGGCACGACCTCCAGGCCGCCGTTCTCCCGGTCGATCACATCGCAGGCGATCCAGGCGGCCACGCAGGTGCCCGGTTCCACGCGCAGATAGAAGTTGTCCTGGTGCAGCGCCTGGCCGCGGGCGCCCGGCGGCTTGAAATAGAACATGCTCTGGGCGGCCAGGACCTCCTCGCCGAGCAGGGTTTCGAGGATGCCCCGAAGGCGGGGGTCGAGCAGGACGCGCATCGACAGATCGCTGATGCGGTGCGGGTGCATCACCCGCGGGTAGGAGTGCAGGGGATCGGAGGCGTCCGCCGTACGGGGTTCGAAATGCCCGGGAACGGGGCCGCCCGCGTGCAGCACGGCGAACTCCGCGCACAGCTCGTCGATCTCGGCGCCGGAGAACAGTCCGCGCCGCACCAGGTAGCCGTTCTCCTCGAACTCCGCCCTGCCTGACACTGTCATACGCCCGGTCCCTTCTCGCCGCTGTCCACTGTGCCTCACGCTAGGTGGGAGCGCCTTTCAGGAGGATGCCGGTGCGTGCTGACACCCTGCCCGCGACTGCTGCCCCGTCCCCGCCACCCGGACTGGTGACCGTCGGGTACTTCGACCAGGGGCCGGGGTACGCCGTCGACCGGCCGCGTGGATCGGACAGCTGGCTGTTCACATGGACCACGGCCGGCGGCGGACTGCTGTGTCAGGGGGCGGCTCAGGCGGCGGCGGGTGCGGGCGATCTCGTCGTTCTCGGGCCGGGGGTGTCGCACCGGTACGGGGTCCGTCCGGGTGTGGACCGCTGGGCGTTCTGGTGGGTGCACTGCCAGGCCCGGGCGTCCTGGACCGGCCGGCTCCACCCGTACGGGACCGGCGACCGGCTCTACGCCGTCACGGCGTACAGCCCCGACGGAGTCCACCAGCGGGTCGCGGCCGCGTTCCGCCGGATGCTCGCCGACGCCCGCTGGACCGGGGAGGGCGCCCCTCCGCCCGAGACCGGGCCCGCGGTCGGCGAGGTCGCGGTCGCGCACGGCACCGCGGCCCGGGAACTGGTCCTCTGCTCACTGGAGGAGGTCGTACTGCTGACCGCCGCCCGTGGGGAGCCCGACCGGTCCGGGGCCGACCCGCGCATCCGCCGGGCCGAGGGGCTGATCATCGCTGACCCGGCCGGCCCGCACACCGTGCGCTCCCTCGCCGAGAGCGTCTCCCTCTCCCCGTCCCGGTTCGCCCACCTCTTCACCGAGCAGCTCGGCCGTTCCCCGATGCGCGCCCTGCTCGACGCCCGGCTGCTGCACGCGGCCCGCCTCCTCGAAGCGACCGATCTGCCGGTGGAACGCGTGGCCGTCGCCTCGGGCTTCACCAGCCCGTTCCACTTCAGCCGGGTGTTCCGGCAGCGGTACGGGGTGCCGCCGGGCGCGTATCGGCAGGGCCTGCGCGAGCCCTGACCGCCCGGCCCGGGCGGGCATGGTGCAAGGACCCCTCAGTCCTCCGCGAGCGTCAGCTCCGCCCAGATCGTCTTGCCGTGCCCGGTGTGGCGGCTGCCCCAGCGCTGGGTCAGCTGGGCCACGAGGAGCAGTCCGCGGCCCCCCTCGTCGAACGTCTTCGCCCGGCGCAGATGCGGGGCCGTGCCGCTGCTGTCGGAGACCTCGCAGATCAGCGTGGCCTCGTCGTGGATCAGCCGGAGCTGGATCGGGGCCGCGCCGTGCCGTATGGCGTTGGTGACCAGCTCGCTCACCACCAGTTCCACGGTGAACGCCGCCTCGCTGAGTCCCCACACGTCGAGTTGCTCCAGGACGTAACTCCGGGTCCGGGCGACGAACGCGGGGTCGGCCGGAATCGGCCAGGTCGCCACCTGCGAGGCCTTGAGCCCGCGTGTCCGGGCCAGCAGCAGGGCCACGTCGTCGGGCGCGCCGCCCGCCGGGAGGAGGGACCGGATAACGGACTCGCAGGCCTCGTCGAGCGAGCCCCGGCAGCGGGAGAGCGCCCGGCGCAGCAGTTCGTGCCCGGCGTCGATGTCCCGGTCACGGCTCTCGATCAGACCGTCGGTGTAGAGGGCGAGCACGGCCCCCTCGGGCAGTTCGAGTTCGGTGGACTCGAAGGGCAGCCCGCCCAGGCCCAGCGGCGGCCCCGCCGGCACGTGCACCTTGAGGGGCTGCCCGTCCGGCGCGAGCACGACCGGCGGCGGATGCCCGGCGCGGGCGAAGCTGCACCGGCGGGTGATCGGGTCGTACACCGCGTAGAGGCAGGTGGCCCCCATCTCGTCGGTGACGCTCTCGTCGCCGGCCTCCGCGGACAGCCGTACGACCAGGTCGTCGACGCGGGTGAGCAACTCGTCCGGCGCGAGATCGACGTCCGCGAGGGTGCGTACGGCGGTCCGCAGCCGACCCATGGTGGCCGCCGCCCGCACACCGTGGCCGATGACATCACCGACGACCATGGCGACCCGCATCCCGGAAAGCGGGATCACGTCGAACCAGTCGCCGCCCACCCCGGCCTGCGCCGCCGGCAGATAGCGCGAGGCCGCCTCCAGCGCGGGCATGTGGGGGAGGGTCTGGGGGAGCAGGCTGCGCTGCAGGGCGAGGGCGGTCTCGCGTTCGCGGGAGAAACGGCGGGCGTTGTCGATGCACACGGCGGCACGGGCCGTCACCTCCTCGGCCAGCAGCTCGTCGTCCGGCGTGAACGGGTCCTGCTTGGTGAAGCGGGTCAGGACGGCGACCCCGAGGGTCGTGCCGCGGGCCCGGATCGGCACCGACATGGTGGCGTGGACGCCGAGTTCCTTGACCCGGGCACCGCGCACCGGGTCCCAGGCCAGCCACTCGGCGAGCGTGGTGGCGGGGTCGGTCGACACGACGGTCTTCCCGGCCATCAGCGCGGCGGCCTGCGGCGAGGTCGAGGGGTAGACGTCCACTCCGCCCGGCTCGACCACGGCCTCGGGGTCGCCCGGGTTCACCGACCGGTGGGCGGCGCGGCGCAGGGTGAGCGGGGCGCTCAGCGGGCCCTCGGGCGGTTCCTCGCCGTGCTCGGGCGGCTGCAGGAGGTCGACGCTCACGAAGTCGGCAAGGGTGGGCACGCACACGTCGGCCAGCTCCTGGGCCGTGCGTACGACGTCGAGGGTGGTGCCGATGCGGACGCTCGCCTCGTTGACGAGTTGCAGCCGCTGCCGGGCCTGGTACTGCTCGGTGATGTCGTGGCCGGTGACGCAGACGCCGATGGTCCGCCCGTCGGCATCGCTCAGCGGGGCGATCCGCGCGGACCAGGCGTGCGCGCTGTCCTCGTCGGCGGCCCGCAGAAATGTCTGCACATCCTTGCGCAGCCCGGTGGTGAGCACCTCGTCCAGCTGCGCCTCCAGCCTCTCGCCCTGCCGACCGCCCACTATCTCGGACATGTGCATGCCGCGGAGCTTCTCCTCCGGGATCCCCACGGCGTCGGCCATCACGTCGTTGATCCCGCGCAGCCGCAGGTGCTCGTCGAACACGGCCGTCGCACACGGCGACTGGGCCATCACCGCCGACGCGAGCGGATCGTCCCGCACCAGCGGGCCGGGGTCCTCCAGCGGGCAGAGCACCAGCCAGCCGCCGCCCTCTCGTTCCTTCGGCCGCAGGTGATGGGCGAGCAGCCACAGGTTGAGGGTGTGGCCGTCCCGGTGGCGCAGCCGGATGGTCCCGCTCCAGGTGAGGCTGCCCGGCGTGGGCGGCCGGAGCGCACCGCCGCCGGGGGCCAGCAGGTGGGTGGCGGGCCTGCCGACGAGGTCTGCCTCGGCCCAGCCGAGTAGCCGTCTCGCGCCGTCGCTCCACTCGACGACCGCGCCGTCGACGTCGACGACCACCCGTGCGGTGGCGTCACTCGCGGTGACTTTGAGGCTGCTCATCGTCGCCAGTTTCCATTCGGTGTGTCGAACAGGGATACGGCCGAAAACCAGCGTATGCGCTCCGCTTGGGGGCTGGGGGGTGTCTGTGGGTTGTGTGTGGTTGCTCGCGCCCACGCGGCGGAGCCGCATATGTCACAGCCCCGCGCCCCTGAGTTGGCTGGTGCTGGTGTTGCCGGGTATGCGGAAGCGGCGTGTTGGCGCCCTTGACGCCTGTGTGTGTTGTTGCGTCAGAATTCGTTTGATCACGAGTAGTTGTGATCGCTTGTGAGTCCTTGTGCTATCGAAACGTTCATCCACACGTTCGACGAAGGGGCAACCATGACGGTCACACGCAGGTCGTTACTCATGGCGGGCGCCGCCGCGCCGATGGCCGGGGTGCTCGCGGTCGACGCCGTAGCTTTCGAGAGCTACGGCGTACGACGGACCATTGCCCTCCGCGACGGCTGGCGCTTCGCTCTCGTCAACCCGGGCGGGATCACGGACCCGAGCGGTGAGTACGCCGACGCGGCGAGCCCCGGATACGACGACTCGGCCTGGCGGCAGGTGGCCGTACCGCACGACTGGAGCATCGAGCACAAGCCCACCACCGAGCACGGCACGACCAGCGGTACGGGATTCCTGCACGGCGGGCTCGGGTGGTACCGGATCGCCCTCACGCTGCCGCCCGCCCTCGCCGGGAAGCGGATCTCGGTCGAGTTCGACGGCGTCTACATGGACTCGTACGTCTACTGCAACGGCACCGAGGCCGGACGGCACCCCTACGGGTACACGGGATTCGCCTTCGACCTCACCGAGCTGGTGCACACCGACGGAACCACCCCGAACGTCATCGCGGTCAAGGTGCAGAACCGGCTCCCCAGCAGCCGCTGGTACTCGGGCAGCGGCATCTACCGCGAGGCCCGGCTGGTGGTCACCGATCCGGTGCACGTGCGACGGTGGGGGACGTACGTGACGACCGAGGAGCTGGGTGCGGAACGCGCGGTCGTCCGGGCCCGGACCACTGTCGTGAACGAGTCGGGCACCGCGAGACAGGTGACCGTCAGCAGCAGAGTCGTCGACCCCGGCGGGCGCACGGTCGCGCGGACGGAGTCCGATGTCACGGCCGGAGCCGACTCCGTGACCGCCACGCACGAACTCGCCTTCGACGAGCCGGAGTTGTGGGACACCGACACCCCGCGGCGCTACACCCTGGAGACCGAACTCCGCGTCGAAGGCCGCACAACCGATACGTACACCACCCCCTTCGGACTGCGCGACTTCACCGCCGACGCCGACAACGGACTGACCCTGAACGGCCGTTACGTCAAACTCCGTGGCGTCAACCTCCACCACGACCTCGGCGCGCTCGGCGCGGCCGTGAGCGTGGATGTCCACCGCGGGCCTCGCCATGGCGGACCGGCTGATCGCCGGAGTGAAGGACCTCGACGACACACGCCCGATCGTGATCGGTTCCCACCGGCACCGCAGCCTGCCCGCCTCCGCCGAGGTCGAGGTCTGGGACGGCCGCCGGTATGTGCCGGTCGAGGACGCGGCCGTCGACTGGGCCACCGGCTCGGACGCGCCGACCGTCATCACCTTCGCCCCGGTACGCGGCTCCCGGCTGCGGCTGAATCTGACCAGCAGGTACCCGGGCGAGGCCCAAGGGGCGGGGCGGATCAGCAAGTTGGAGGCGCCGGCGAGCTGAGGGGTGCGTACGGTCCGGACGGGAATCAGTCCCGTCCGGACCGTTGACGGAGTGTCATGCCTCGCACAAGCATGGCTCGCAACCGCATCTGGGAGCGCTCCCACGGCGAGCGTCACCCGCACCTCCCCCGAGGAGTCCGGACGTGAAACGACGCAGAACCACCCTGTTGTCCCTGTCCGCCCTGCTGGCGGCGGGACTCACCGCACTCCCGGCCGCACCGGCAGGCGCCGACGAGGTCGAGCAGTTGGAGAACGGCACCTTCGACACCACCACCGAGCCATGGTGGACGACCAGCAACGTCACCGCGGGCCTGTCCGACGGACAGCTCTGCGCCGACGTACCGGGCGGCACCGCCAACCGCTGGGACGCCGCCGTCGGACAGAACGACATCACCCTGGTGCAGGGGGAGTCGTACCGGTTCTCCTTCACCGCCGACGGAACGCCCGAGGGACACGTGGTGCGCGCGCTCGTCGGCCTGTCGGCGGCGCCGTACGACACCTACTTCGAGGTGACGCCGGAACTGAGCGTCTCCGGCAACTCCTACGCGTACACCTTCACTTCACCCGTCGACACCCCCCAGGGCCAGGTCGCCTTCCAGCTCGGCGGCAGCGCGGACGACTGGCGCTTCTGCATGGACGACGTGTCGCTGCTGGGCGGTGTACCGCCCGAGGTGTACGAGCCGGACACCGGGCCACGTGTGCGCGTGAACCAGGTCGCCTATCTGCCCGCGGGCCCGAAGAACGCCACGCTCGTCACCGACGCGACCACGAGACTGCCCTGGCGGCTGAAGAACGCGAACGGTGCCGTGGTCGCCAAGGGCTGGACGGTCCCGCGCGGGACCGACGTCTCCTCCGCGCAGAACGTCCACTCGATCGACTTCGGCCGCTACCGCAAGAAGGGCGAGGGCTTCACGCTCGTCACGGACGGGGAAGCGAGCCGCCCCTTCGACATCGGCACCGCCGCCTATGAGCAACTGCGCCTCGACTCCCTGAAGTACTACTACACGCAGCGCAGCGGTATCGCGATCCGCGACGACCTGCGCCCGGGCTACGCCCGCCCCGCCGGCCACGTCGACGTCGCACCCAACCAGGGCGACGGCGCCGTACCCTGCCAGCCCGGCGTCTGCGACTACACCCTCGACGTCACCGGTGGCTGGTACGACGCGGGCGACCACGGCAAGTACGTCGTCAACGGCGGCATCTCCACCTGGGAGGTGCTGAGCACGTACGAACGCGCGAAGCTGGCCCGCACCGGGGAGCAGGAGAGGCTGCGCGACGGCACCCTCGCCATCCCGGAGAGCGGCAACAAGGTGCCGGACATCCTCGACGAGGCCCGCTGGGAACTGGAGTTCCTGCTGAAGATGCAGGTGCCCGAGGGGCAGCCGCTGGCCGGCATGGCGCACCACAAGATGCACGACGAGCAGTGGACGGGCCTGCCGCTGCTGCCCAGCGACGACCCGCAGAAGCGCGAGCTGCACCCGCCGACCACCGCGGCGACCCTGAACCTGGCGGCGACGGCGGCACAGGCGGCGCGTCTGTACCGGCCGTACGACCGGCAGTTCGCGGCGAAGGCACTCGCGGCCGCCCGCACGGCGTGGTCGGCGGCGCTCGCGCACCCCGACGTGTACGCCTCCGAGAGCGACGGCAACGGCGGCGGAACGTACGCCGACGACAACGTGACCGACGAGTTCTACTGGGCGGCCGCGGAGCTGTATCTCACCACGAGGGAGAAAGCGTTCGCGGACCACGTCCTGAACTCCCCGGTCCACACGGCCGACATCTTCGGCCCGATCGGCTTCGACTGGGCACGGACGGCGGCAGCGGGCCGCCTGGACCTGGCGCTGGTGCCGAGCAGGCTGCCGGGCCGGGACAAGGTACGGCGGTCGGTCGTCAAGGGCGCCGACCGTTACCTCGCCACGCTGAAGTCGCACCCGTACGGCATGCCGTACGCCCCGGACGACAACATGTACGACTGGGGCTCCAGCCACCAGATCCTCAACAACGGCGTCGTGCTCGCCACCGCGTACGACCTCACGGGCGCCTCGAAGTACCGGGACGGCGCGCTGCAGACCATGGACTACCTCTTCGGCCGCAACGCGCTGAACATCTCGTACGTCACCGGCTACGGCGAGGTCAGCTCCCAGAACCAGCACGCCCGCTGGTACGCCCACCAGCTCGACCCGAGCCAGCCGAACCCGCCGAGGGGCACACTGGCCGGCGGACCGAACTCAAGCATCCAGGACCCCTTCGCACAGAGCAGACTCCAGGGCTGCGTCGGCCAGTTCTGCTACATCGACGACATCCAGTCCTGGTCGACCAACGAGCACACCATCAACTGGAACGCGGCCCTGACCCGGATGGCGTCCTTCGTGGCGGATCAGGGCTGAGGCCCTCGCGCTCCACCGGTTCCCCCGGCCGCTCGTGGGCGGTGAGGGTGTGGAGCGTGGCCTGATCGAGCGGCTGGTGCACCTCGACGTACTCACCGTGCGGCAGCCGCTTGATCAGGCCGGTCTCCCGGCCGTGCAGGACCTTCTCCCGGTCGCGGAGCCGGAGGCCCAGACAGATGCGCCGCGTCACGACGAACACGACGACGGGGACGACGAGAAGCGCGACCCGGCACACCCAGGTGATCGTGTTCACCGACAAGTGGAAGCGGGTGGCCACGATGTCGTTGCCGCCGCCCGCGAGCAGGATCAGGTACACGCTGATCCAGGCCGTGCCGATCGCCGTGCGGACCGGCCGGTTGCGGGGCCGGTCGAGGAGATGGTGCTCGCGCCTGTCGCCCGTGATCCGGGCCTCGATGAACGGGTAGACACCGATGAACACGAGCAGCAGCGGGAAGACGACGATCGGGATGAACACCCCGAGGACGAGCGTGTGCCCCCACAGGGTGATCTCCCAGCCGGGCATGATCCGCACCAGGCCCTCCGCGAAGCCCAGGTACCAGTCCGGCTGGGCGCCCGTCGACACCTGGTCGGCCCGGTAGGGGCCGTACGCCCACACGGGGTTGATCGTCGCGATCGCGGCGATGAGCGCGATCACGCCGAAGACGAGGAAGAAGAAGCCGCCCGCCTTCGCCATGTACACCGGCATGAACGGCGCGCCCACGACGTTCCGTTCGGTCTTCCCGGGCCCCGCGAACTGGGTGTGCTTGTGGTACACGACCAGCACCACATGGAGGACCACCAGCGCCGCCATGACACCCGGGATCAGCAGAACGTGGAGCGAGTAGAGGCGCGCCACGATGTCCTCGCCCGGGAACTCCCCGCCGAACAGGAAGAACGAGAGATACGTGCCGACGACCGGCACCGACAGGAGCGCGCCGTCCAGGAACCGCAGCCCCGTCCCCGACAGCAGGTCGTCCGGCAGCGAGTAGCCGAACAGCCCCTCGAACAGGCCGAGGAACAGCAGCGTCCAGCCGAACAGCCAGTTCACCTCACGGGGCTTGCGGAACGACCCCGTGAAGAAGTGCCGCATCATGTGCACCAGCATCCCGGCCACGAAGATCAGCGCCGCCCAGTGGTGCATCTGCCGGATCAGCAGCCCGCCGCGCACGTCGAAGCTGATGTCGAGGGTCGAGGCGTACGCCTCCGACATCCGCACGCCGTTCAGCGGGACGTAACTGCCCTGGTACGTCACCTCGTTCATCGACGGGTGGAAGAAGAGGGTGAGGTAGACGCCGGTGAGGATCAGCACGACGAAGCTGTAGAGGCAGATCTCGCCCAGGAGGAAGGACCAGTGGTCCGGGAAGACCTTGCGGAGGTACTGCCGGCCGAGCTTGTACACGCCGAGGCGGCCGTCGAACCAGTCGGCGGCGCGCTCACCGGAGGAGGCCTTGCCGGTCCGCGCGGTGCGCTGTTCGGTCGCCGTCATTCCCGCTCCCCTTCTCCGTCCTGGTGCAGATGCGCGAGCTTGTCGGGGTTGGTGACGACGTAGACACCGGCGACCCGGTCGCCCTCCGGAGTCAGGTCCATCACCATCACGGCGTACGGCGAGTCGCCCTCGAAGACCACCGCGGAGTCGTCGCCGTTGACGCTCCGATAGCGGATGTCGAGGCCCGCACCGCGCCGGCTCGCGTAACCGGCCAGCAGGCGGGCCGCCTTGTCGCGGCCCTGGACCGGGCGCAGGCCGGCCGGGCGCGCCTTGCCGCCGCCGTCCGTCCACACCGTGACGTCCGGCGCGAGGATCTCCATCAGCGCGGCGATGTCCCCGCCGAGCGCCGCCGCCACGAACCGCTCGGTCGCCTCCCGCCGTACGCGCGGATGGGCCCGGTAGAGCGGACGGCGGGCATGCACGTGCCCGCGGGCACGGTGCGCGAGCTGCCGTACGGCCGCGGGGGTGCGGTCGATGATCTCCGCGATCTCCGTGTGGGCGTATCCGAAGACCTCGTTGAGGACGAACACCGCCCGCTCCAGCGGGGTCAGCGACTCCAGGACCACGAGCATCGCCAGCGACACCGACTCGGTGCGCAGGGTGTGCTCGGCGGAGTCGTCACAGGCCTCGTCGATGAGCGGTTCCGGGAGCCAGGGGCCCACGTAGGTCTCGCGGCGGCGGGTCACGGCGGCCCGTTTCGCCAACGCGTGGTTCACCGCGATGCGGACGAGATACGCGCGTGGGTTGGCGATCCCGTCCAGCGGGTCGTCGGCCCGCCGTCCCGTCCACGACAGCCAGGTGTCCTGGAGTACGTCCTCGGTGTCGGCGACACTGCCGAGCATGTTGTAGACGACCGCGAACATCAGTTCCCGGTGGTCGACGAACACCTGGTTCGCCGTGTCGGACCGGTTCCCGGGCATGCCTCTCCTCCTCGTGCGCGCTCACTACTGCGAGCCGTGGAGGAGGGCCGAGTGTGACGTCGTACGGCGAAAAGTGACGTACGTCTCATCGGTGTACGTGTCATCGACGGGATCTGCGCCGAGCGGTCCTGCCCGGCCGCGTGGCAGCGGGCCGGCAAGGTGTCCAACTCGGCGGCCGGAGCGGTCCAGTCGGTCCGGTCCACGCGTCGGCGGGCTTCCGTGAGGTGCGCGCGACCGGCGGTGTCCGGACATCGCGTTCGGCGCCCCGGCGACCCTTGGCGGTACCGCATCGCACAGCTATTGACCTGTGCGTATTTACGAGTAAGTACCCGAGAGGTACCGTGAGAGCATGCCAGCTCTGAATGTGGAGTTCAGCGACCGCGAGCTAGAGGATCTGCGGCAGATCGCCAAGGAGCGCGGTACGTCGATGAAGGCGCTCGTGCGCGAGGCGGCCGCGGCCGACATAGTGCGGCACCGGGCGCTGAAGGAGGGCGCCGAGGCCTTCCGCCGGTTCTTCACGGCGCACGCGGACGAATTCGCCGCCGCGTTCCCCGACGACGAGCCGGCCGCCAGAAGCGCGGGGCGGGCCCTCTGACCGATGGCTCCTCCCGTCATCCACATCGACGTGCCCTGGCTGCTGCAGCGCCACGAAGAGGTGCTGCCCGACCAGCCCACGGTCAACGACTTCTCCGCGCTCGTCGCCGCCGTGGCGCGGCATCGCGTCGACCCGCCCCGCCTCGGCGTCGACTCCGACCCGGCGTGGCGAGCCGCGGCACTCCTGCACACCCTGGCTGTCCTCAAGCCCCTGCCGGCCGCCAACGCCCGCTTCGCCTGCGCGACCGCCGTGGCCTACATGTTCGTGAGCGGCGTCGGCATCGACCCTCCGTACGGCGCGCTCGTCGACCTCGCGCGTGATCTGATCTCCGGCAAGGTGGACGTCTACGGCGCGGCGGACCGGCTGCGCTCCTGGCAGATCTGAGCCATGTGGGCCATGTGGGCCAAGGGGGCAACGACCCGGTTCCAGAAGGAAGTCGGGCGGACGACCCGCCCTCGGGGCCGCCGACCGAGGGCGGGAGTATCGGGGTCGGCGGCCCGTTTCGCACAGGAGAGCCGCCGTCCTGCGCGGGGCCTGATGAGTGGCCGCCTCCATTCGACACGGGCGCCCCGTACGCCGGGAGCGTGCGAAGACCGCCGGCGCGTGCGTCCGGTTCACACGGGGCGCCAAGCGGTCTCGGGGAAGACTTCGCCAATCCGTGCGCGCCACGTAAAAACGTGCGCGCCGTGCGAGTTGCGCTCGGCCCGCCGGGCGTGTCGTCCATACCCGGCTGGGTGCCTCGTTCGGCGTGTCTGACCTTCCATCAGTGGGGGTCATGTTGCCCAAGTGCCTTGTTAGCCGTGAGTAACTTGTGCAAGGGTGAACTTCCGGCGCATGGGTTATGGCCAGGTCTGAATCGCCGCCAGGCATTTCGGTTCGTCGACGGGCTCAAAAGGCCCGGTGGCGTTGGTCATGGCGCGGCCTCAGTCCCCGAGCCGCCTTCCCGGCGCTCCGCCAAAAGGTCCGCACCAACCCGGAGACCCTTTTGTCGACCCGGAACTCTGTGTGCCATCTTGCGCCTCGGAAGGAAACCGCTCTGTGCACACCCCCCACCCTCCTCGCCCTTCTTATGCGCCGCGCCCCGGTGTGGCCCCCGGGGAATCGGATGAGAACCTCGCGGTTCAGCTGAGAGGCCGGCCGGAGAGCGAGGCCGGCGACCCCGTCGCGGTTCTGATGGCCCGGCACTGGCAACCCGCGTACGAGTACGCGGTCATATGCCTCGCCTCTTCGGCGAGCGTCGCTTCGATGGTCGCGGCCGCCTCCTTCCACCGGGTGCTGGAGCGGCTGATACAGGGCGAGTCGGGCACCGCCCTGAGGCCCCGACTCCTCGTGACCGTCAGGGACATGGTGAAGGAGTGGTCGGCGGACGAACGCATATCCGGGGTTCTGCACGACCTGAGAAAGCCCGCCGGGGGCCGGGGTATGCGGGCGGCGAAGTCCATGACTCCCGAAAATCGGAAGCTCGCCGAGCGGTCATTCCAGACTCTCCCGGGGCTCGCCCAGTGCCTGTTGTGGCACACCGAGGTGGAGGCCGAACCGATAACCATTCCCGCCAGTCTGCTGGGCATGGATCCCGACACCGCGTCGGCTTCCCTCGAGCAGGCGCGCGAACAATTCCGGCAGGGCTGTGTACGCGCCCACCGGGAACTCGCGCCGACCAAGGATTGCCGCTTCTACAACCGGCTGCTGGACGTCCCGATTCGCCGCGGCGGCGCCTTGCTGCCGGATGTCCAACAGCATCTGCTGGAGTGCCGCTACTGCCGTTACGCCGCCGAGCAGCTCAGCCATTTCGAGGGTGGACTGGGCGGTCTGCTCGCCGAGGCCGTGCTCGGCTGGGGCGCCCGGCGCTATCTCGACTCCCGCCCCGACCGCGCCGCGTCCCTGAAGGGGACACGCGCGGGCGGCCGGCGTCCGGGCACCGGCGGCCGGCACCGGCTGCTGTCGAAGATCCCCGCCCAGCGCCGCGGTCCGTCGTCCGCGCAGCGGAGCGCGCAGCGGAACACGAAGGCCCTCCTTGCCGGAGTCGGCATCGCCTCGGGCGCCCTCCTCGCCACCGTTCTCGCCGTCGCCCTGTGGTCCGACGACGGCAGCGGCGCCGACCCCGCCGCCTCGACCGGCGCGTCCGGCGGCCGCAGTACGGCACCCGCTCCCGGCGCCGAGCCGCCGGACGAGTCCTCGGCGCCGACCACCTCCGCGGGGCTCCCCGCGGTCCCCGGCCAGACCCGGCTGCGCAACCTCGATGCCGATCTGTGCCTCGACATCCAGGGCGGCAGGGCGAAGGACGGCGCCGCGACCGAACTCGCGGCGTGTTCCTCCGCCCCGACCCAGCAATGGATGTACGAGGAGGACGGGCTGCTGCGCAGCGTCGCCGACCCCGAGCTGTGCCTCGACTCGCATGTGGACGCCGGCGTGGTCGTGCTGGGACCGTGCGTCGCCGAACGGCACGAGCGCGGTGACGACGTGCGCTACGACCTCACCGTGCAGGGCGAGTTGCTGCCCCGCTGGGAGGAGTCGCTCGCCGTCGCGCCCGTCACCGATGGCCGCGGAGCGGACGTCGTGGTGAAGGTCCGCGACGGCTCGGACGAGCAGCGCTGGATGACCGACGCCGCGACCGCCACCCCCGAGTCCCTCTCGATAGCGGGCACCGGCAGGCCCGTACCGACGGCCGTCACCGAGACGCCGCCGCCCGCCGCCGAAGAGCCCGACACGCCGGACGCGGAACCGTCCCGTGACCCGGAGACGACCGCCTCGCCGGAGGCGGAGGGCATGATCATGGCCGTCGGCGACACGACGAGCGACGACACGGGCGAAGACACAACCGACGCCACACCCGACGCCACAACCGACGGCGCGACCGACGACGTGACGGACGGCCCCGGCTCCATACCCGTGCTGCCGGTGACCGCGCTCCTGCCCGGCCTCTTCCCGGGAAGCGGCCTGTAGGACTCCGGACCCGGACAAGGAGCCCACGTGCCGAGCCCGTGGGCCGTGCGGGGCGTCCCCGCCCAGGGCGCCCCGCGAACAGCCCCTCGTCCGGGGTGTGTCCGTCAGCCGCTGTCGTGCTCCAGGTCGTCCGGGCCGGGGGCGCCGGGGCCGGCATGTCCGGTCAGGGCGAGGGTCAGGTCGAACTCGGCGAGCAGACACCGGATCACGTGCTCGACGCCCGCCTGCCCGTCGAGGGCGAGGCCGTACACGTACGGACGTCCCACGAGTACCGCATCGGCACCCAGTGCGAGGGCCTTGAACACGTCGTCGCCCGTGCGGATCCCGCTGTCGAAGAGGACGGTCAGCCGGTCGCCCGCCGCCGCGGCCACCCGTGGCAGCGCGTCGGCCGCCGCCACGGACCCGGCCACCTGACGGCCCCCGTGGTTGGAGACGACCACGCCGTCCATGCCGGCCTCCGCGGCGAGCCGGGCGTCGTCCGGGTGCAGGACGCCCTTCAGAACGATCGGCCCGTCCCAGTTCTCCCGCAGGAACGCCAGGTCCGGCCAGGTCCTGCCGGGATCGCCGAACATGCCGAGGAAGTGCAGCACGGCCGCGTTCGGGTCCTCGTGCACCGGCTTGGCCAGGCCCGCCCGGAACGCCGGGTCGGAGAAGTAGTTGGCGGTGCCGACGCCGTGCAGGAACGGCAGATACGCCCGCTCCAGGTCATGCGGCCGCCAGCCCAGCAGCGGCGTGTCGAGGGTGACGAGCAGCACCGAGTACCCGGACGCCTTCGCCCGGTTCAGGAAGCTCCGCGCCACCTCACGGTCCTTCGCCCAGTACAGCTGGAACCAGCGCTCCGTGTCCCCCATCACCTCCGCGACCTGCTCCATCGGCGTACTGGACGCCGACGACAGGACATACGGCACTCCCTGCGCTGCGGCGGCACGCGCGGCCGCGGGCTCCGCGTCCGGGTGCACGATCGACAACACGCCCACCGGCGCCAGCGCCAGCGGCGCGGGCAGCGCGCGGCCCAACACCTCGACGGACAGGTCGCGTTCCCGCACGTCGCGCAGCACGCGGGGCACGATCCTGTGCCGCTGGAACGCGGCCCGGTTGGCGCGGACCGTACTGCCGTCGCCCGCGCCGCCCGCCACATAGCCGGCCGGCCCGGCCCCGAGCCGCCGCTCGGTCAGCTCCTCCAACCGGGTCAGGTCGGCGGGCAGCCGCGGTACGGCGCCCCCCAGCCCGTGCAGATAGATCTCGTACTGGAAATCCGCCCAGTGCTTCGCCATCCGTACGTCCCGCCTCTCACCGATGAGACCGCGCTGTACGCCGACGATCCTGACGGGCGGGACCGGGCCCGTCCACCGTTCTAGGAGGTCAGTTGCCCTCGACGGCCAACGCGGTGGACGCGTCCTCGGGCCGCGCCCCCGGCCCGCTGATCGGTGGCACCGGCACGTCGGCCGTACGGGAGATCACTGTTCGTAGGGCCGGGCGTCCTCCTGCCCGGATTCCTGGTCGCCCGGCGTGTCCTGCGGCTCCGCGTCCGCGTCCGGCCCCTGAGCCCGTACACGCTGCACATGCTCCAGTGACTCCCGCAGCTCGGTGAGCCAGTCGTCGGTGTGGCGCTGGACGAGGCGTACGCACCAGGCGAGGGCGTCGCTGCGGCTGCGGGCGACACCAGAGGCGACGAGCGTGTCCAGCACCTGGCGTTCGGGCTGCCGCAGCCGGGTCATCACGGGCGCCGCGACATGGGTGAACCGGGCGCGCTCGCCCGCGCACTCCACGCCCCAGGAGACCTTCTTGCGGAACCGGTGCTCCGCCTCGCGCGCCACCTCGATCCTGTCCTCGCGGGTGCGCTCGCGGAACTCCTGGATACGGGCCTCCACGGCCGCCTCCCGCTCGGCGGCCGAGACACCCTCCGCGAGCCGGGGTTCGGGGATGCGGCCGATGACGGTGATCTCCTCGCGGTCGACGATCACGTCCACCAGGCCGTCGAACAGGTCGTCGGGCAGCCGGCCGGTGAACCAGCCGCGCAGCTTCTCATGCTGCTCTTTTGTAATCATGTAATGAAAATTACTCAACCGCTCCATGAACACAAGGGGAGCGGTCAGAGGTCCGCCGGGAGCTGAACCGGAATGTTTCAGGCCGATTGCCGAGCCATGCGAATCCAGCCAGTTGAACACCCCGGACGATCAACAACCGCTCAGCTGTGGGGTTTGCATGTTCGAATTCTGTGACTTCACGCCACTGATTGAATACTGAAAGTTACCGAAACGCGTGGGGTGGGGGTGAAATCCGATGCCGGACTCGGCAGACTCGCGCTCGCCGATCCGGCACCCGCCCGGACCGACCGCGTCGCACGACGACGGGAGGCGGTCCGGTGCTCAACCCTCAGCGGAAGGATGCACACCATGCCGAACACCGCGCGCTGGGCAGCGACCCTGACCCTCACGGCCACCGCCGTCTGCGGCCCCTTCGCGGGCACCGCCCTCGCCGCCCCCGAACCCGCCGCGTCGAGCCTCTACGCCCCCTCGGCCCTGGTGCTCACCGTGGGCCACGGCGAGACCGCGGCCGCCGTCACTCCCAAGCGCGCGGTCACCCTGAGCTGCGCTCCGAGGCCCTCCGGCACGCACCCGGACCCCGCCGCGGCCTGCGCCGAACTCCGGGCGGCCGACGGGGACTTCGACGCGCTGTCGGACAGAGGCGAGGCGCTGTGCACCAAGGAGTACGACCCCGTCGTCGTCACCGTCGACGGCGTCTGGCAGGGCCGGCGCGTCGCCCTTGAGCGCACCTTCGCCAACGAGTGCGTGAAGAGCTCCTCCGGGATCGCCGTCTTCACGTTCTGAGGAACCGGGGTCGCGCGGTCCCCGTGAATGGCGCATGCGGGTTCGCAACTGGGGAGTGCGAGTCCTGTCGCGGGGTACCACGCGATCTCCGCACCGGGGGTCGGCCGCAGAGTGGGGCTGTCGGCCGACCCCCGGGATTCAGTCCTGCTCGATGCTCCAGCGCCCCACCTCGCGATAGCCGGAGTCGTATACGACCGACCCGTCCCCGGGCTTGAGCTCGTAGTGGTGGAGGTTCCCGCCCCAGTAGCGCAGGATCCGGCTCAGCTCCTGGACGACAGTGCCCTCGTTCCAGTCGGCTCCGCCCAGGTCGACTTCGAGATGGAATTTCACGTAACGCGCCTCCACTTCCGGATCGTCCCGGCGCCTCGTGGCACCTCCTTCAATCGTTTCATTGAACTCCTACTTGAGGCTTGGGCCGCCTTCGCAGGCCACGAGGCCGTCGCCGCCGGACGCCGCGAACGCGTGGTGCGGTCGTCAACTCCCGTTTCTGTCCGAAGTGTTGACCGTCTTCTGGAAACGTTTTAACTTCCCTTCACCCGACACCCAGAGGTGAGGAGGCTCCGTGGCAGCGTTGCTACGGGAGCGCACAGGTAGGACGCCGGTGAGCCCTTCCCGCCGCCGTCCACCCCGCGCTCGTACGAAGCAAAAAGGTTTTCAGAGCCGCAGGAGCCGGACTCTGTTCCTGCTCATGCTGCCCGGGCTCGCGTACTTCCTCGTGTTCCACTACGGCGCGCTGGCGGGCAACGTCATCGCGTTCAAGGACTACGTGCCCTTCGACGGCATCTGGGGCAGCCAGTGGGTCGGCCTCGGCAACTTTCAACGGATGTTCGAGGACGGCGCGTTCTGGGACGCGACCCTCAACACCGTCTGGATCGCGGTCCTCCAGCTCGTCTTCTACTTCCCCGTGCCGCTCGCACTCGCACTGCTGCTGCACACCCTCACCTGGAGCACGGTCCGCCGCTTCGTGCAGTCGGTGGCGTATCTGCCGCACTTCATCTCATGGGTGATCGTGGTCGCCCTGTTCCAGCAGGTCCTCGGCGACACCGGCGTGTTGAACGGCTACCTCGGCGACGCGGGACTGCACAGCGTCGACATCATCGGCAACCCCGACGCCTTCAAACCGCTCGTCGTCGCCCAGGTCATCTGGAAGGACGCCGGCTGGGGCACGATCATCTTCCTCGCCGCGCTCTCCCAGGTCGACGAGCAGCAGTACGAGGCCGCCGCCATCGACGGCGCCGGACCCTGGCGGCGCTTCTGGCACGTCACCCTGCCCGCGATCCGCCCGGTGATCATCCTGCTGCTCATCATGCGGCTCGGCGACATCCTCTCCGTCGGCTTCGAGCAGATGCTGCTCCAGCGCGACGCGGTGGGACCGGAGGCCGCGGAGATCATCGACACCTTCGTCTACTACCAGGGCATCGTCGGCGGCGACTACGGATTCGCCGCCGCCGCGGGCCTGTTCAAGGGCGTGATCGGCGCCCTGCTCGTCTACGCCGCCAACAAGGTCGCCCACCGGCTCGGCGAACAGGGGGTCTACAAGTGAGCGCCCATGTCCGGCCCGGCTGGATGGAGAAGCCGAAGCCCGTCACCCAGGCCGCCAAGGCCCTCGCCCTGACCACGGTAGTGCTGCTGGTCTGCGTACCGTTCCTGATCATCCTGTCGACCTCGCTCGCCTCCCAGCGCGAGGTGATCGCCAACGGCGGCTGGGTGCTGTGGCCCCAGGACCCGACCCTCAAGGCGTACGAGGACATCCTCGACGGCGGCATCGTCACCCACGCCCTCGGCGTCAGCACGGGCGTGACCGTGCTCGGCACCCTGCTCAGCCTCGCCTGCACGGTGACTCTCGCCTACGCCCTGTCCCGCCCCGGGGTCTTCGGCGGTAAGCCCGTGCTGCTGCTCGTTCTGTTCACCTTCCTCTTCCCACCGGGCATGATCCCGAGCTTCCTGCTGGTCAAGGAACTCGGACTGCTCGACTCGTACGCCTCGCTGGTCCTGCCCGTCCTGGTCAACGTCTTCAACCTGGTCGTCCTGCGCGGCTTCTTCCAGGGCATCCCGGAGGAACTGTACGAGGCGGCGCGGTTGGACGGCGCCGGGGACTGGCGGGTGCTGTGGTCGGTCGTGCTGCCGCTGTCCAAGGCGGCGCTCGCCGTCGTCGGCCTCTTCTACGCGGTCGCGTACTGGAACTCCTGGTTCTACGCCTCCCTGTACCTGGAGAGCGACCACTGGCCGCTGCAACAGGTGCTGCGCACCTATGTGGTCGCCGGGTCCGGGCTCACCGACACGACGACCGGCGAGGCAACCGTGAACGCGCCGCAGACCGTGCAGATGGCGGTGCTGGTGATCGCCACCGTGCCGATCCTGCTCGTCTACCCGTTCCTGCAGAAGTACTTCACGAAGGGCGTGCTCACCGGCGCCATCAAGAGCTGACGACCGAACCAGAGCTGACATCTCATCAAGAGCCGTGCAAAGAAAGGTCGGTTGCCCATGTCCACCCTGTCCCGGCGCACCCTTCTGCGCTCGATCGCCGTCGGCGGAGCGGCCGCCGCCGCGCCCGGCGTGCTCACCGCCTGCTCCAGCGGATCGGGCGGCGGTGACGTCTCCAACGCGGGCAAGGAACTCGCCCCCTGGCCCACCCACACACCGGTCTCCGGACCGAAGCCCGACCTCGCGCCCACCGACGAGGGCGTCCAGGCCGGATACACCTCCTACCCCTCCGACCTCGTCACCTCGGTCCCACGCACACCCGGCGAGGGCTCCACCATCAAGGTCATGTCGGTGACCTTCGGCGTGCCGCCCAAGTCCGCCTCGGAGAACCGGTTCTGGACGGCGGTGGAGAAGGCCCTCGGCGTGAAGATCGAGTACACGGTCGTCTCCCAGACCGACTACCAGAAGAAAATGGCCACGGTCATGGCCGGCGACCCCGGTGAACTACCCGACATCCTGAATGTGTTCTCCGGCTTCGTCCTGCCCCGCGAGGCCCAGTTCGTCCAGCGCAGGGCCGAGGACCTCACCCCGTTCCTGTCCGGCGACGCGATCGCCGACTACCCCAACCTCGCCAACATCCCCACCCACGCCTGGCAGGACATGGGCCGCATCGGCGGACGCATCTACGGCATCCCCTTGGAGCGCCCGCTGCCCGGCTCCACCCTCTGGCTCAACCAGGACTTCTTCACCGACGCGGGGATGAAGGAGGACTGGACCTCGCAGGACTTCGCCGCCGTCGCGCAGCAGGGCACGGGCGGCGGAAAGTACGCGCTCGGTGCCGCCGTCGGCTCGCTCTTCGGCAACGCCGTGCACTCCGCCGCCCACAACGCCCCTTCGAGCTGGGCCGTGGACAAGGACGGCACGTTCCACGCGAACTTCACCGACGAGCGCTTCAAGGCGGCCGTCGCCTTCCAGGCCGAGTTGCGCAAGAACGGCTCCTACCACCCGGACGCCACCTCGATCTCCCAGCCGGACCTGGGCACCCTCTTCCTCAACGGCACGGTCGGCTCCATGCAGGACGGGTTCGGCGCGTACCTGCCCAAGTACCTCGACTCCGAAGGACTGTTGACCCCGGCGGCGGCCCTCCCGTACAGCGTGGACGGCACGCCCGGAGGTGTCGTCGCCGCCCGCCGTTCCTTCGGCTACACCGTGCTGAAGAAGGCGAAGAAGGAGCGTATCGAGATGCTGCTGCGCATCCTGGACTATCTGGCCGCGCCCTTCGGCAGCAAGGAGTGGGAACTCGTGCACTACGGCGTGGAGGGCACCCACTTCACCCGTGGCCAGGACGGCGCGCCCGAGGCCACCTCGCTCGGCGAGATCGAGAACAACACCAACCTGCCGTTCAAGTACCTCGCCGAGGGCCCGCAGGTCCTGTTCGTGCCGGGTCGGCCCGAAGCGGTCCGCGCTCTGCACGCCTGGCAGCAGAAGGTGGTGCCGGTCGCCGTCCGGGACGCCTCGTACGGGCTCCAGTCCGCGACGAAGACCGCCCAGGGCACGACGCTCAAGGCGTTCATGGACGACACGGTCACCGGGATCATCGCGGGCCGCGCCCCGCTGTCCGAACTGGACGCAGCCGCGAAGCAGTGGCGCTCCAGGGGCGGCGACAGAATGGCGGAGGAGTTCGCGAAGGACTACGCGGCCAACACCTGAACGGTTGGCGGAAGAGGAGACGCGGGGGATGGGAAGCGACATGGCGTCGAAGGGGCGGGTCACGATCCGCGAGGTCGCCGAGCGGGCGGGCGTGTCCGTGGCCACCGTCTCGCGTGTGCTCAGCGGCAACTACCAGGTCCCGCCCGCGACGAGGGCCCGCGTACTGCGCGCGGCCCGCGACCTCGACTACGTCGCCAACGCGCACGCCCGCGCCCTGGTCGGCGGCGGCCGCAAGATGGTCGCCGTCGTCCTGCGCCAGGTCACGAGCCCTTTCTACGCTCAGGTCGCCGAGGGCGTCGAGGCGGAGGCCGCCGCGCGTGGCTGGCTGTGCCTGGTCGGCACCACGGGCGGCGATCCCGGGCGCGAGCTGGAGTTCGTGCAGCTGATGCGGGAGGAGGGCGCCCGGCTGGTGATCCTCGTCGGCGGGGTCGTCGAGGACGACGCCTACCGCGAGCGCGTCGCCCACTACGCGCAGGCCCTCGACGCGGCCGGGGCCCGGCTCGTGCTGTGCGGACGGCCCGCGCCCGACCCGGACATCCCCGCGCTCGTCGTGGAGTTCGACAACGAGGCCGGGGCCCGCGCCATCACCGGGCATCTGCTGTCGGCGGGCCACCGCCGGATCGTCTTCCTCGGCGGACTGCCCGGCAACACGGCCCTCGACGCCCGCGTCTCCGGCTACCGTGCCGCGCTCGCGGAGCACGGGCTGCCGCCCGAGGCCGCCCATGTCATCGACTGCGGCCTCGGCCGGGCGGCGGGCCACCGGGCCATGGCCGAACTCCTCAAGGCCACACGGGAGTTCACCGCCGTCTTCGCCGGGGACGACATGGTCGCCGCCGGGGCGCTGCGCGCCATCGCCGAGGCCGGGCTGCGCGTGCCGCACGACATCTCCGTCGTCGGCTACAACGACATCCCGCTCGCCGAGGACTTCAACCCACCGCTCACCACGGTCCGCACCCCCGCCGAGGAACTGGGCCGCGCCGCCGTCCGCATCGCCCTGCGCGACCCCGACCACACCGCGGGCACGCACCACCTGCTCGGCACCCACATCGTCGTCCGCGACAGCGTCCAGCCGCCACCGACCGATGGAGGTTCCGCCCCCGTGTGACGGTGCCGCATGTGTCGTTGTCGTCCTGTGCGGCCGGGATTTCAGTGGCGCGGTGCCTCAGCGTCGTCGTCCGCGCCATGGTCCGGCTCTTCGACTTACGGAGGTTTCCGCCGCTGTGTGAACGCGCCGCATCTGTCGCTGTTGTCCCGCGCGGTCCTGACGGCACCGGGGCCGCCCGTCATCGTCGAGCGCCCGAACTGACGGAGGTTCCGCCGCTGTAACCGCGCCGCAGGTTCCACTGTCGCCCCGCGTGGCCCCGACGACACCGGGGGGCGCACACCGTTGTCGTCGGCGACAGCGTCCAGCCACCCCCACCGACGGAGGACTCACCCCCGCATGACCGCGCCGCATGTGTCGCTCACCGGCCTGCCGCCCCTGGACCCCGCCCGCTCACCCGTCACCGGCTTCACCCGCGCCCACTGGGAGGCGACGGCCGACCGTCTCCTGGAGGGCCTCGTGCCCTACGCCACCCCGGGATTCGCCCAGTACCGGCTGCCCGGCCGCGCGAGTCACTCGGGTCCCTGGTCCGACGGACTGGAGGGCTTCGCGCGCTCCTTCATGCTGGCCGCCTTCCGCATCGCGGGGTCCGCGGGGCGCGTCGGCCCGGCCCTGATCGAGCGGTACGCGGCCGGGCTCGCCGCCGGGACGGACCCGGGCTCCGACGAGCGCTGGCCGCCCATCACGGACCGGGGGCAGCCCATGGTGGAGGCGGCCTCCATCGCGATCGCCCTGCACGAGAGCCGGCCGTGGCTCTGGGACCACCTCGACGACGGGGTGCGCGAGCGGGTCGCCGACTGGCTGGGCGGCTTCGTCGGCGCCACTGCCAACGACTCCAACTGGCGCCTCTTCCAAGTGATCACGGAGGAGTTCCTCGCCTCGGTCGGCGCCCCGCACAGCCGCGCGGAGATCGACGCGGGACTGGCCCGTCTGGAGGACTGGTACCGGGGCGGCGGCTGGTACACCGACGGCGACGGCCGCAAGTTCGACTACTACAATGCCTGGGCGCTGCACCTGTACCCGGCCCTGTGGGCGCGTATGGCGGGGCCTCGCGGAGACGCCGAGGTGGTGGCCCGGCACCGCGCCCGGCTGCGTGAATTCCTCGACGCCCACCAGCACTTCTTCGGCTCCGACGGCGCCCCGGTCCACCAGGGCCGCTCGCTCACGTACCGGTTCGCGGCCGCGGCCCCGCTGTGGGCGGGCGTCCTCGCCGACGCCACCCCGCTGCCCCCGGGCCGCACCCGCCGCCTCGCCTCCGGTGCCCTGAAGCACTTCACCGACCGCCAAGTACCCGACGGTAAGGGCCTGTTGAGCCTGGGCTGGTACCGGCCCTTCCTCCCGGTCACCCAGCGGTACTCGGGCCCGGCCTCCCCGTACTGGGCGAGCAAGGCGTTCCTGGGCCTGCTGCTGCCCCCCGACCACCCCGTGTGGACGGCACCCGAGGAGCCGGGCCCGGTCGACACGGCCGACACCTGCCTGGTGCTGCCCGCCCCGGGCTGGCTGCTGCACTCCACGGCCGCCGACGGGATCGTACGGCTCGTCAACCACGGCACCGACCGGCTGCCGCCCCCGCCCGCCGCCTCCGAGGACAACGCGCACTACACGCGCTTCGCGTACGCGAGCGCCGCGGCGCCCGACACCGCGGGCGCGGGCATCGACAATCACGTCGCCCTGGTCGCCCCCGACGGAACCGCCTCCCGGCGCGGGCGCGTCCACCCGCTGGGCATGGCCGGAAACCGGGCGGCCTCCTGGCACACGGCGTCACTCGCGGGGGAGGGGCATCGGATCGAGACCACCAGCGTTGTACGCGGCCCCTGGGAGGTGCGGGTGCACCGGGTGGAGGGTCCGCGCGGCGCGGTCGTACGCGAAGGGGGGTGGGCCCTGGCCGACGACGACCGGCCGCCGGAGGAGGCGACCGGGCCGGGGTGGGCGTGGGCGTGGCGGCCGGACGGGCTGGGCAGTGCCGTCGTCGCCCTGCACGGCTGGGACATGGAGGTGAGCGGTGCGGTCGCGCACGCGCGGGATGCCAACGCGTACGGCGTTCACTCGGCAACTCCCCATCTGCTGCTGCCCGTTCATCCGGGAGGCAGCCGGTTGCTGGTCACGCTGGTGGTGCTCGGCACCGACCCGGAGGACGCGCTGAAGGCGAGCGCGCGGGTCACGGCGGACGGCGCGGTGCGGATCCGTTTCCCGGACGGGGCGGAGGAGGAGGTTCCGGGAGTGGGGGAAAGCGGTTGAGCAGGCCCGCGGCGCGCAGCAGGCGGCGGATGCGGGGCTGGTCGGAGACGAGACGGAGACGGCCGCCCGCTCCCGGGCCCTCGCCTCGGCACGGCACAGCACGCGCAGCCGAGCAGTCGAGGAAGGCGCACCGGCGCAGATTCACGAGGACATCCGGGGAGGGGCCGTTCGTGGCGGTCTCCAGGTGCTCAGCCACACAGGCGGCCGTCGCCATGTCGATCTCCCCATGCACCTGAACAACGAGGAACGGGCCGGTCCGGCGGCCGCGCGTGTAGGGGTTCGGCGCGGCGAGCCCGGACCCGGCGGCCGTACCCCAGGGTGAATCGGCGGTGGGGTCATGGGCTTCCGGCGGCATGTCGGCTCCACCTCGGCGGCGGTAGGGCGCATTTGATCTCGCCGGCTACCCCGGCAGGGCCAGAACCATCCCTACCGCACGGCCCACAAAATTTGGTTCACTCGACAAGGTGAATTTCGATCCGGAGTGTTGACTTTTGGTGGGAGGTGCGGGGCTGGGATGCTCTGGCCAAGCCGGATGTGGGAGCCATAGAGTCGCAGTGCAGCCCCAGCCCCCGGCCGCGCCGCCGTCCGAGTGGCGTTTCATGGAAGCCCATGCGTCTGTCGAACGAGGGGGGTTGGCGGTGGGGACACCGGTACGCACTCCCGCTGAAGATCCGCCGTTGCTGACCGAGTGCGGACTGATGGCACCCGCGCTGGAAATGGAGTTCTCGGCGCACTTCTCGCGCGCCGACGGGGAGTCGGCGGCGGAGGCGGCCATGGCGGCGGTGGCGCGCGTGATCGACGCGCCGAGGTGGTTCCTCAAGCCCGTGCTGGAAGCCGGCCGCTCGACGAGCGGCCACCTCCTGGAGCGCACCACGGCCGACATCTGCCGGATCGTCCTCACCGCGAACGACTCGGGCATCACGGTCGCGGCCACCGACGACACCGAGGTCGCTTTCGACACCGGTCACCACCGCGGTGCCGGACAACTGCCCCTGCTGGCCGTCGTCGACGGACTCCGCCTCCACCATGGTCCGGACGGGCACCTGTGGGTCGTATGGCAGGGCTCATGGGGAGCTGCCGGCCGCTAAGCGGCCCCGGGGAGGTGGGGTGCGTTTCCGCGCCCGCCGCGGAGCGGCTGATGTCACCGCGGTGCTGGGGGCACCTCCCAGCGGTAGCTGGGGGAGCATCGGCGTGCTGCCGCATCGTCCTCGTACTGGATGTACTTGGGTGATGCGGCAGTGCGGCGAGGTGCCGTGCCGGGCGGCGTGGGAGCGTGTCTCACTTCGCCGAGGCTGCTTAGGGGCTCCCAGTGAAGGCCGCGCCCCGTCAGAGGCGCGGGGTGACCTCGAACTCTCGCCGAGAAACTCACCGCACAGGCGTGGCGATCCGCAGCGGCACCGCCCCCTTCGCCCCCGGAGGG
Source organism: Streptomyces sp. NPDC002845 (assembly GCF_053591955.1). NCBI lineage: Bacteria > Bacillati > Actinomycetota > Actinomycetes > Kitasatosporales > Streptomycetaceae > Streptomyces > Streptomyces sp. NPDC002845. Next base: position 122,408 of record NZ_JBSFUU010000009.1, read on the forward strand.
GGCTCCTCGCCCTGGACGACGTCCGCCCACCAGGCGCCCCCGTCCTCGATGTGCCGCAGCAGGATGCCCTCGCGGATCGCCCAGGGGCAGATGGCGACCACCTTGAGCCCGGTCAGCTTCATGGCCGTGTGCCCGACCACGGCTCCCGCCAGGCTCTGGGTGGCCCGCGGCGCCGAGATGCCCGTGAGGTGGGCGCGCTCGGCGGCCGGCAGTACGGCGAGGCGGTCGATGGACCGCCGCAGGTCCGAGCGGCGCAACTTCCGCTCCACGAAAGGCCCGTGGCGTCCGGGCGCGGCCCCGCACAGCCGGGCCAGCTGCTGGAAGGTCCGCGAGGTGGCCACCGCGGTGCGCGGTCCCTCCCAGCGGATCCGGGCGGCCACGTCCCGCAGCTGATGGCGGACCTTGCGGCGCAGGGCCTTCACGCTCTGAAGCGAGGGCGGGTCCTGTCCGTCGAAGAACTCATGGGTGAGGCGGTTGGCGCCGAGGGGGAGCGAGGCCGCGAAGTCGGGCAGGCGTCCGCGTCCGAAGGCGACCTCCAGTGAGCCGCCGCCGATGTCGAGGAGCGCGAGCGGACCCGAACGCCAGCCCATCCACCGGCGCGCCCCGAGGAACGTGAGCTCCGCCTCGACCTCGCCCGGCAGCGTGCACAGGGGCACACCGGTCTCGGCGCGGACGGTCCGCAGCACCTCGGCGCGGTTGGGCGCGCTGCGCACCACGGCGGTCGCGAAGGCCAGCGGGCCCGCCGCACCCCACCGCTCCGCCGTACGGACCGCCGCGGCCACGGACTCGCTCAGCCGCTTGACCGCCTCGTCCGGGACGAGGCCCCCGTGTGCCACCTGCTCGGAGAGCCGCAGCCGCCACTTCGCGGTATGCACCGGAAGCGGCACCCCGCCCTCGGCGTCCGCCACGATGAGCCGGACCGTGTTCGAACCCACATCCACCACGCTGATTCGCATGCACCCGAAGTACCCGCGAGGTGCGTCGGCACGCGTGTCATGGGCACGAAGAGGATGTGCGGCGGCGGGTATGAGACAACCGCTGCGATCACTTCTGAATCACCCACAATCACCCGCCCCCCATCGTGAGCTGCTTGTTTAATTGCATATGATTCGCAGGTGCGTGATTACGACATCAGGACGGCGACTCCCGGCGATCTCGACGGCGCGCGTGCGGTGATGCTCGACACCGTCTACCGCGACTTCGGCACGGGATACGTGCCCCGCTGGCACGGCGACATCATCGACCTCGACGGCGCCTACCTCGCGCCCGACCGGCACACCCTCCTGGTCGCGGTGGACGGGCGGGACGGCGCGGTCGTCGCCACCGCGGCACTCGACTCCCGGGGGCCGGCGCATCCCCCCAACCCCCGCCAACTGGCCGAGCGTTACCCGTCCGGCGAGACCGCGCAGCTCAGGCGCGTCTACGTGCGCCCCGATCACCGCCGCCGGGGCCTGGCCCGACGCCTGGTCGCCGCCCTGCTCGACTTCGCGGCGGCCGACGGCGGCTACCGCTCCGTATATCTCCACACCGACCCGGCGGTGCCCGGCGCCGAGGACTTCTGGCGCTCGCTCGGCAAGGTCGTGTGCGACGAGCGCGAGGCGGGCGGGCAGGGGGTCGTCCACTTCGAGGTGCCCGTGAGTACCCTCGCTAGATGAAAATCATTTCCATGTAGTCTGTCGCCCGTTCCGTCACCCCCACCCCAGAACGAGGACCATGCTCCCCGCGTTTTCCGTCGCCCGGCGCCGACTCCTCGCCGGCCTGCTGCTCGCCCCCCTGCTGACCGGCTGCTTCGCCTCCGGCGGTGACACGTCCGGAAGCGACTCCACGGACGGCGCCCGGCTCCGCGTGGCGCTAGCCTTCCCGCCCACCGAGAACTTCTCCCCGTACGGCGCCGACGCCACCCTCCTCAGCAGGCTCGGAGTCACCGAGGGACTGACAAAGCTGGACGCCAACGGATCGGCGGCCCCCGCGCTCGCCGAGTCGTGGACCCGTGAGAACGACCGGAGTTGGCTGTTCACGCTGCGTGAGGCGAGCTTCCAGGACGGCACCGAGGTCACCCCGGCCGCCGTGGCCGCCGCCCTCACCCACGCCACCGAGGCCGAGCCCGTCACCCCCGCGCTCTCCAGTATCACGCTCACCGCACGGAAGGCCGGCGACCACCAGGTGCGGATCACCACCGAGGACCCGGACCCGGTCATGCCGCTGCGTCTGTCGAGCCCCGGCCTCGCGATCCTCTCCACGCAGGCGTACGGCAGGACGGTCGACCCGGTCGGCACCGCCACCGGCCCCTTCGAGCTCACCGAGGTCACCGGCGCCACCGCGGCCACCCTCGACCGCTTCGACGACTACTGGGGCGGCCGGGCCCAGGCCTCCGGCGTGGACGCCAGGTTCATAGCCGACGGCACCGCCCGCACCAACGCCCTGCGCACCGGCGAGGCCGACATCGCCGAGGCGGTCCCGGTCTCCCAGGCGGCATCGCTGGACGAGGGCACCCGCCACGAGACGGCCACCACCCGCACGACCAGCCTCTTCCTGAACACGCAGTCGGCCGTCTTCAAGGACGCCGGGACGCGCGCCGCCGCCCGCGCGGCTGTCGACACGTCCGTGCTCGCCAAGGACGTCTACGAGGGTTACGCCGACCCCGGCGCCGGCATCTACGGGCCCGCCGTGACCTGGGCGGCCGCCGAGCGCGTCGAACCCGGTAGGCGTGCCGAGGCGGCGAAGCCCGACGAGGCCCCGGTGACGTTGGCGACGTACGACAACCGGCCCGAACTGCCCGAGGTCGCACAGGTGCTGAAGCAGCAACTGGAGAAGGCCGGGTTCACGGTCGAGCTGGAGGTGCGCGAATACTCACGCCTCGAAAGCGACGTCCTCGCCGGCAAGTTCGACGCCTTCGTGTCCGCCCGCAACACCCTGCTCGACACCGGCGACCCGGTCTCCGTCCTCACCAGCGACTACACCTGCGACGGCGGCTACAACCTGGCGCTGCTCTGCGACAGGACCGTCGACCGAGCCGTCGCCGAGGCCGAGGCGGAAGCCGACACCGACAAGCGCCGACAGGCGGCCATGGCCGCGGAGGCGGCGATCCTGGGCACGGACGCGGTCGTCCCCCTGGTCCACCAGCGGATCATCACCGGCGTCGGCACCTCGGTGCGGGGCGTGCTCCTCGACCCGTACGAGCGCACGCTCATCGGCACGGGGACCCGGCGCTGAGCGGCATACGCGGCGGCACGTTCCTCTGGCGCCTGGCACTGGCGGCCGCCCTCGCCTGCGGCATCGGTCTGCTGCCGTGGCTGTCGCGGACCGACCCGGCGCTCACCGTCCTCAAGGCCCGCTCGGCCGAACGCGCCCCGACCCCGGAGGTGCTGGCCGCCGTACGCGACCAACTCGGCCTCGACCAAGGGCCGTTCGGACTCCTGGGCCAGTGGCTCGCCGGGCTGGCACGCGGGGACGCGGGGCGTTCGTGGATCTCGGGCGCCGAGGTCACGCCGTCCGTCGTCCAGGCCCTCGGCGTCTCACTGCTGCTGATGGCCGCCGCACTCCTGGTCGCGGCGGCCACCGCGACGGCCGTCTGCGCACGCACCCTGTGGCTGGGATCGCGCCGCCGCCTCGGCGAGCGGCGCGGGAGCGGCAGCGCGGCGGCGGTGCTGGCAGCGCTGCCCGAGTTCCTCACCGCGTCCGTCCTGGCCGCCGTGATCGGCGTCCACCTCGGCTGGCTGCCCGCCCTCGGCTGGTACGGGCCCCGCTGGACGGTACTGCCCGCGCTCGCCCTCGGCCTGCCCGCGGGCGCCCTGCTCGGGCGGCTCCTCGACGACCTGCTGCCCGGCACCTTCGCCGGGCCCTGGGCCCTGGCCGCCGCCGCACGCGGCATACCGGGGCGGCGCATCGCCCGGCAGGCGCTGCGCCACTGCGTGCCCGGACTCCTGCCGAACATCGGCCTGTTCGTCGTCGGACTCACCGGCGGCGCGGTCGCCGTAGAGCAGATCTTCGACATCCCCGGCCTCGGCCGCACCACCCTCCAGGCCGCCATCGCCCAGGACCTGCCCGTCCTCCAGGCCGGCACCCTCGCCCTCGTCCTGCTGGCCGCCGTGGCCGGCGGACTCACCCGGCTCGGCGCCCGCATGCTCATCGGCCCGGCCCTGCGCGACAACGCCCTCCAGTCGCCCCACCGCCCGAAGCCGCCCGCCCCGCGCACGACGCCGCTGCTGTACGGCGCCGTCCTGCTCGGGGTGATCGCGCTCGGCCTGCCCCGCGACCCGCTCGCCCTGGACACCGGCGCCCGGCTCCAACCTCCGTCCTGGGCACGCCCGTTCGGCACCGACGCGCTCGGCCGCGACGTTCTGGCCCGCATCGGGCACGGCGCCTTCCACACGCTCGCCCTCGCCCTGGCGATCAGCGCCGCCGCCCTGCTCACCGGCGTTCTGCTGGGCCTGCTGCCCCGGCTGTCCGGCCCGCTCGTCGACACCGTCAACGCCGTACCGCCGGTCCTCGCGGGCCTGCTGGCGGCCGGAGTCGCCGGAAGCGGCGCGGCGACCCCGGCGCTCGCGGTGGCCGCCGTCGCCTGGGCGCCGCTCGCCGCGCACACCTCGGCCCTGCTCGCCCAGGAACGGGCCACCCTGCACATCACGGCGACGAAGGCCCTCGGCGCGGGCCCGACGTACCTGCTCCGCCACGAACTCCTGCCCGCCGTCCTGCCGCCCGTCACCCGCCACGCCCTGCTCCGCCTGCCCTCCGTCGCCCTCGCCCTGACCGCCCTCGGCTTCCTCGGCCTCGGCAGCCGGCCGCCGGACCCGGAGTGGGGCCTCCTCCTCGCCGAGAACCAGCCGTACGTCGAACGCGCCCCCTGGGCGGTCCTCGCCCCCGCCGCCGTACTCGCCCTGCTCGGCGCGCTCGCGGTGACGGCGGCGGGCGGGGTGCGGTGGCCGCGACCGTCCCTCTCGCCCGTACGACAGCCGAAGCCCGCCGCCGTCACCACCCCCGTGAAAGCACCCCGATGACCCGACAACCGACCCTCACCCGTCGCCGCACGTGGGCACAGCTCAACCCCCTCCTGCGGCTGCTGATCCTCACCCAACTCGCCTTCAACATCGGCTTCTTCGCCGTGCTGCCCTTCCTCGCCGAACACCTCGGCACCGCGATCGGGATGGCCGGCTGGATGGTCGGGTTCGTGCTCGGCCTGCGTACGTTCAGCCAGCAGGGCCTGTTCGTGGTGGGCGGTGCGCTGGCCGACCGGTACGGCGTACGGCCCGTGGTCCTCGCCGGGTGTGTGCTGCGGATCGCCGGGTTCGTGTGGCTGGGATACGCGGAGGAGTCGTGGGCGGTCATCGGGGCCGTGCTGCTGATCGGCTTCGCCGCCGCGCTGTTCTCACCGGCCGTCGAGTCGGAGGTGGCCCGGCAGGCCGTCCTCTGGGAGGAGGCGGGCGGCGGCTCCCGTACGCGGGTCCTCGCCCTGTTCACCGTGGCCGGACAGGCCGGGGCGTTCGTCGGGCCGCTCCTCGGCGCGCTGCTGCTCGACGTGGACTACCGCACGGTGTGCCTCGCGGGTGCCGGGGTCTTCGTCCTCGTCCTGGCGGGGCATGTGTGGCTGCTGCCGCAGCACATACCGGGGCGGGAGCGGGTCGAGGTCAGGGGAGGGGTCGGCTCACTCGTCCGCAACCGCCGCTTCCTGGCGCTGTGTTGTGCGTACGGGGCGTACTTGCTGGCGTACAACCAGCTGTATCTCGTGCTGCCGCTGGAGGTGGAGCGGGTGGCTGGCTCGCAGCAGCCGCTGGCCTGGCTGTTCGCGCTGTCCTCGCTGCTCGTCGTGACGGCCCAGCTGCCGGTCACCAACTGGGCGGCGAACCGGCTCGATCTGCGCCGCTCCATGACGGTGGGGCTGGTGCTGATCGGTGCCGGGTTCGCGGTGGTGGGCGGGGCGCGGCCCGCCGCGTGGACGGGGAACGCGGGGCTGCTGCCCGCGGCAGGCTTCGTCGTGCTGCTCACTCTCGGTCAGATGCTGGTCGCGCCCGCCGCGCGGGCCTGGGTGCCCGACCTTGCCGACGACGGGCGCCTCGGCCTCTTCACCGGTGCGATGTCCTCCGTCTCCGGCCTGATCGTCCTGGTCGGCAGCGCGGCCACCGGCTCCCTCCTCGACACCGGCCTGCCGCCCGCCGTCCCGTGGCTCGTCCTCGCCGCGATCCCGCTCGCCTCGATCGCACTGCTACCACGCCACTCCGGCCCGCCCCGGGGCCCCAGCCCGACCCACCGCCCGGGCACGGTACGCCGCCGCTAGGGCATCTGGTACGGCTGGTTCCTCGCCCCCGGCCGCCCCTACCCGTCCCATCCCCAGGGGCTGCCGCCCCTTCACCCGGCCCTGGGGCTGCGGCCCCTGGACCCCCTGGGGGTGGGTGGGTTGTCTGCGGGTGGGTGGAGGTTGCTGTGGGATCGGCCTGAACGGCCTCGTCCTCAAGCGCCGGACGGGCTGGGGGTGTCTGGGGCGGGTCGGGACGGTGCTGCTGGGTGGGTGGTGGGTCGGCCTGTGGCCTCGTCCTCAGGCGCCGGACGGGCTGGGGGTGCTTGGGGTGGGTTGTGTGTGGGCCGGTGGGTGATGGGTCGGCCTTGCGGCCTCGTCCTCAAGCGCCGGACGGGCTGGGGGTGCCTGGGGTGGGTTGGGTGTGTGTGGGCCGGTGGGTGATGGGTCGGCCTTGCGGCCTCGTCCTCAAGCGCCGGACGGGCTGATGGTGCCTGGCCGGGGCTGAAAGGGCTCGGCGCGGAGTCGGCGGTCGGCGCGGGCTGGTGAGGTGGGGCGCGGGCTGATGGGTACTGCTCCGGGCTGGAGCCGCGCCCCGTCAGGGCCGAGGGAGCCGCGCCCTGTAAGGGGGGCGGGGCTGTATCGATATGCGGCTCCGCCGCGGGGGCGCGACCAGCCACACACAACCCGCAGACTCCCGACAACCCACACCACCCACCCCCTGCCGGCGGGGTCGAAGGGGCGGCAGCCCCTGGGGATGGGACGGGTAGGGGCGGCGGGGGCGAGGAACAGCCGTAGGACGCTGTGTGGCGTACTCCGGCCGACGGCTCACCCTCCCCCTCACTCTCACGCTCAGGCCAGCTGCCGTCTCACCAACTCATGCAGTCGCCCATCCGCGTCGGCGAGCAACCGCGCGGGCGGGCCCACCTCGGCGACCTTGCCGTTCTCCATGACGATGACGCGGTCGGCGTCCATGACGGTGGAGAGGCGGTGGGCGATGACGACGCGGGTGGCGTTGAGGGCGCGGGTGCTCTCGATGACCTTGCGCTGGGTCTCGTTGTCGAGGGCGCTGGTGGCCTCGTCGAAGAAGAGGATGCGGGGGCGGCGGATCAGCGCCTGGGCGATCATCAGGCGCTGCCGCTGGCCGCCGGACACGGAGCCGCTGCCCTGGACGATGGTGTGCAGCCCCATCGGCATCCGCTTGATGTCATCCGCCAGCCCCGCCATCTCGGCGGCAGCCATCGCCTCCTCGGGCGTATACGGCTCGGTACCGCAGATGACGTCGAGGATGGAACCGGTGAACGGCTGGGCGTGCTGAAGGACGACCCCGCACTGGCGCCGCACGGCGGACTGGTCGAGGGCGCCCAGGTCCTGCCCGTCGTACAGGACACTGCCGGAGACCGGTCGGTCGAAGCCGATGAGGAGACGCAGCAGGGTGGACTTGCCGCAACCGCTCGGGCCGACGATCGCGACGAACTCGCCCGGCTCGATCTCGAAGGACACGTCGTCGAGGACGAGGGGACCGTCGTCGGCGTACCGGAAGGCGAGCCGTCGCGCTTCGAGTCCGCCCGACAGGAGGCCGGGGCGCGTGCTCGCCGTGCGCACCTCCGGCGTTCCCTCCAGCACCGGCTTGATCTGTTCGAAGAGGGGCAGCGCGGAGACCGCCGACACGAACGCCCCGGTGAGCTGGGTGACCGAGGTCAGGAGCATGGTGACGGACGTGCTGAAGGTGAGGAAGGCGCTCGCGGACATCGAACCGCGTGCCGGGCCCGCCAGCAGGATGAACATCAGCAGGGTGGACAGCGGCAGATACACCGACCCCAGCACCGTGTTGAGGTTCTTGATGCGGCCGACCCTCTGCTGGAGCTCCCGGCTGCGCGCGAACTCGCCCGCCCAGGCCGCGTACGCGTAGTTCTCGGCCGCCGCGACCCGCAGCTTCGGCAGGCCCCGCAGGGTCTGGAACGCCTGGTTGTTGAGCTTGTTGTTCAGCACGACCAGCCGGCGCTGCCAGCGCACCTGCCACAGGCCGAGCCCGAGGAACACGGAGGCGATGACGACGAGCATGCCGATCGCGGCCAGCGCCATGGGCACGCTGTACCAGAGCAGCAGTCCCAGGTTCATCGCGCCGAGCGTGACCGACTGGGCGACGACCGGTCCGACACCCGCCAGCGTGCGGCGCATCGCGGTGATGCCCATGGCCGCGCTGGCGAGTTCACCGGTGGAGCGCGAGGTGAAGAACTTCGTCGGCAGTCTGAGCAGCCGGTCCCAGACCGCCGGCTGGAGCGTGGCTTCGATCCGCCCCTCCAGCCGCAGGATCGTGAGGTTCTGCAACAGCATGAACGCGGCCGAGACCACACTCGCGATCATGATGGCCAGACAGACCTGCACGATCAGGTTCTCCTGGGCTTTCGGTACGTACTCGCCGAGCACCTTGCCCGTCGCGATCGGTACCAGCGCGCCCAGCGCGACCGTCACCAGACCGCTGATCGCCAGGTTCGTCATGTCCCCGCTCGTGCCTCCGAGGCTGAACCGCATCAGCCGCAGTGGGCTGAGCGTCCGCTCGGGCAGCGGTCGGTAGAACATCACGGCCCGCGGCTCGAACTCCGCCTCGTTCGCCTTCTCGATCGGCGTCTCGCGGCCGGACGACGGCTGTACGGCCACATAGCCGCCGCGCCGCCACAGCAGTGCGACCGGCGCGCCCGACAGGGCCCGGTGCCCGACCAGGGGGCCCACGTTCTCCCGCCACCAGCGCCCGGTGAGGCGTACGGCGCGGGTGCGGACCCGGGAGGCGATCGCGATGCGTTCGACCGGGTCGAGCCGCTCGCTCTCGGTGCCGCCCTGCGCGGGCTCGGACAGGGCGATCCCGGTGGCCTGGGCGACGAGCCGGCAGGCCGCGTATGTGGCGTCGGCGTCCGCGGCGGTCGTACGCCGTGCCGAGGACTTGCCGATGGAGGCGAGCAGCGTCCGGTCGGCCTGGGCGCGCACGGCCTCACCGGCCTTGATGCCCTCCGCCGTACGGTGCTCGTGGGTGCGCTCCAACTGCTCGATCCACCGGTCGAGCGTGGCCAGCAGCCGGTACTGCTGGTCGACCATGCCCTGCCAGACACCCGGGTCCATGAGAAGATCGGCCGCCGCTTCGGCGCCGTACATCGAGCCGTACTGGACGCTGCCCGGCGGCACCTGCATCCAGAACACGTCGTCGTCGGTGAGCGCGGCGGCGTTCTCGGTGGCCATCGGCGCCTGGAAGAGGATGGACAGACCGCGGCCGACGCCGAGGGCGAGGGCGTACTCCAGGGGGCTCGACCGCGGGGGTACGTACTGGGGGTTGCCCCACTCGTCGTACGACCAGGTCTCGGTGTTCACCGGCTGGTACAGCTCGCGCAGTCCGATACGGCGCACCACGCAGTCCCGCAACGGGCGGGCGACAAGTGTGTGTTGGGGTCCGGCGACCGGGCCGAGCAGCAGGGAGCCCACCTCCAGTCGGCCGAGGTGGTGCCAGTGGCCCTGCTGGGCGGCGTCCACCGCGAACAGGTCCAGGGCGCCGGACGCCACGAGCCACAGGACCTGCGGGCCCTCCAGGTCGAGGCGGCTGTGGCCGGAGCAGTCGATCGGCGTGCCCATGGAGCCCAGCGCGCCGAGGACGAGGTCGCCCTCGTGAACGGACGTCATCTCATCGCTCCCTGACCAGCTGGGCGTACGCGCCGCCGGCCGCGACCAGCTGCTCGTGCCGTCCGCGTTCCACGATCGTGCCGTGCTGGAGCACCACGATCTCGTCGCTGTCGCGGACCGTGCTCAGCCGGTGCGCGATCACCACACAGGCGCAGCCGCGCTTGCGCAGGTTGTCCATGACGAGCAGCTCGGTCTCCGCGTCCAGCGCGCTCGTCACCTCGTCGAGGACCAGGATGCTCGGCCTGCGCACCAACGCCCGGGCGATCTCCAGCCGTTGACGCTGACCGCCGGAGAAGTTCCGGCCGTCCTGCTCGACCCTGCTCCGGATGCCGCCGGGGCGGCGCGTCACCACGTCGTACAGGGCCGCGTCCCGCAGCGCGTCGACCACGGCCTCGTCCGGGATCGACGGGTCCCACAGCGCCACGTTGTCGCGGACCGTGCCCTCGAAGAGGAACACCTCCTGGTCGACGAAGGAGACGGAGGCCGCGAGCGCGCCGCGTGGGATGTCCTCCAGCCGCTGCCCGTCGATCCGGATCACGCCCTCCCAGGGGGCGTACAGGCCGGAGATCAGCCGGGACACCGTCGACTTGCCGCTGCCGGAGCCGCCGACCAGCGCCACCTGCTGCCCCGGGCCGGCCGTCAGGTCGAAGCCGCTGAGCAGCGGCTTGTCGAGCGGGCTGTAGCCGAATGTGATGTTCTCCAGCTCGACATGACCGTGCAGCCGGCGCGTCGACTCGGTCGCGTCGGGGCGGGCGTACAGCGGGTCCGCCTGGAAGTTCTCGACGTCCTTGAGGCGGGCGACGTCGGCGGCGAAGTCCTGGATGCGGCCCGCGACGCCGTTGAGGCGGGTGATCGGTGCGGTGAAGCGGGTGACGAGTGCCTGGAAGGCGACGAGGAGACCCACGGATATGTGGCCCTCGATGGCCCGCATCCCGCCGATCCACAGGATGAGCGCGCTGTTGAGCGTGGCCAGCGTCGGCGCGACCACGCCCAGCCAGGCACTCGGCACCCCGAGCCGCTGCTGCTCCTCCAGGGTGGTGGCGTGCTGCCCGGCCCACTTGCGGAAGTAGCCGTCCTCGCCGCCCGTCGCCTTCATCGTCTCGATCAGCTGCAGGCCGGTGTACGCCGTGTTGGTGAGCCGGGCGTTGTCGGCGCGCAGCTTCGCCGTACGGGTCGCGCGCAGCTTGATGACCACGCGCATCGCGACGACGTTGAGCAGGGCCACGCCGATGCCGACGAAGGTGAGCTGAGGGTCGTACGTGTAGAGCAGCAGCGCGTAGAGCACCACCACGACCGCGTCCACGCCGGCCGCCGCGAGGTCACGGGCCAGGGTCTCGGCCACCGCGTCGTTCGACTGGAGGCGCTGGACCAGGTCGGCGGGGCTGCGCTGGGCGAAGAAGGTGACCGGCAGGCGCAGGAGGTGGCGCAGGAAGCGGGCGCTGGACAGGGTCGAGGAGATGATGCGGCCGCGCAGCAGGTTCGCCTGTTGCAGCCACGTCAGGATGATCGTGAGCAGCACGGACGCACCCATCGACGCGAACAGCACGCCGAGCAGTGAGGTCTGGCCGCCGATCAGGAACATGTCGATATAGGTCCGGCTGAGCGCGGGCACCGCCGCGCCGACCACGACCAGCAGCAGACTCGCGAGCACGGCGGCGGGCATCGTGCCCGAAGTGCCGCGCATCCGGGCGGGCATGGCGCCCAGGACGCCCGGCTTGCGGCCGCCCTTCTTGAAGCCGTCGCCCGGCTCCATGACGAGGACGACACCCGTGAAGGCGGCGTCGAAGTCCTCCATCGGCACGAAACGGCGGCCCTTGCCGGGGTCGTTGATGAGGACGCCCCGACGGCCGAAACGGCGCCCCATCCCGTCGTACACGACGTAGTGGTTGAACTCCCAGAACAGGATGGCCGGCGCCTTCACCTCGGCGAGCGCGGCCACGTCCATCTGCATGCCCTTGGCCGTCAGGCCGTAACTGCGGGCCGCCTTCAGCAGGTTGCTCGCGCGCGAGCCGTCGCGGGAGACACCGCAGGCGATGCGCAACTCCTCCAGCGGGATGTGCCGTCCGTAGTGGCCGAGCACCATCGCGAGCGAGGCGGCGCCGCACTCCACGGCCTCCATCTGCAGGACGGTCGGGGTGCGGACGGCCTTCTGTCCGCCCTTGGGAACGGGGCGCTTGGGCGCGGCCTTGCGCCTGCCCCGTACGGGCCGGGTCTCCTGGGCCTGGGGCGCGGTCACGGGAGCAGCCAATCGATCGGACGCTGATCGGCCATACGGATCTGACCCGTGGCCATGGTCATGGAGGTGAGCTCGAACGGCGGCCCGTCCTGCGAGGACCACTTGTAGCCGGACTTCGTGGCGGCCCCGCGGTCCAGGCGCACCGTGACGGCCACCGGCCGGCCGTCCTTGGTGAACTGCTCACCCAGCTGGCTGTCCCCGAGGAACGCGCCGATCGACTGCGGCGTCTGGGCGGTCCGGTCCACCGACTCCACATGGCCGCGCAGCACGCCGTACTCCGAGGTGGGCACGGACTGCACGGTGAGGTCCACCGAGGCGTTCTCGGGAATCGTGGCCGCGTTCTCGGCGGGGACGTACACCGTCGCGTACAGCGCGTCTTCGGCGCCCGCGACCTTCTCGATGGCCGCGACATTGGCGCCGGTGGAGATGATCTGGCCGATGGTGGCCGCGACGGCGGTGACCCGGCCGGCGGCGACCGTGCGGACGACGGTCTCGCCCTCGGCGGTACGGACCTTCAGTACGGGTGCCTTGGCCTTGATGCGCTGCCCCTGCTCGGCGAGGACCGCGGTGACCTGCCCCGCGGCGGGGCTCTGGAGGATGTAACTGCCCTGCCCGTGCGTGAGGATGGCGGGCGCGCTGACCGTGGAAGCCACCGAGCCCGTCACCGCCCACACCGACGCGGCGGCCATGACGACCACGGTGACGGAGAGGACGAGCCAGCCCTGGGGACGGGCGAAGCGCACCGGAAGGTCGAGTTCTTCCGGTGACTGCAGCTTGGCGAGGGCCTGTTGGCGGAACTGCACGGGAACTTCCCTCACCTGCGGGTGAACTCGAAACAGGGGCTACTGCTCGGCGGGTGAACCGAGCCGCACAAACGGGCGAGAGCCCCGGAACCGAGGGACGGTTCCGGGACTCAGCGGCACAAGGTGCGATCAGAGACCGGCGACCAGGTTGGTGACCGGGGCCGTGCTCAGGCCGGTGGCGCCCTCGACGGTGCCGACAACCGTGTTGAGGGTCGAGGAGAGCGGAACAATGCCGTCCACCGCACCGACGACCGAGTCGACCGCGTTCACGGACAGGCCGCCGGAGACGGCGTCGAGGGCGGCGTCCGAGATCTCGGCGGTCTCAACCTGGGGGGTGGAGTTCATGATGGAACTTCCCTTCGTATGGATATTTCATAAGGGGGAGAGCGGCCCCCCTCTGGAACAGACGGTCGGCCGCGCCCACAGGCGTCAGGTCCCCGTCTGAAGGGGAACCTTTGGGGTGACCCCTGCGGTGCGAAGGATCAAAGCACGGTGCCGCGCCGCGCATCCAATCAATCCACCGCCTCACCAGGGCAATTGCGCGGCAGATGCGCCCAACCGTGCAGACGCGGGCACGGATCGGTGGCAGGTTCTTCACGCGCGGCGCGGCATCGTCGCATCCCTTGTGTTGCCACCCGGAAAACGATTGGGACAGTCCCGGCTCAAAGGAGCGGAGCGCAGGCGACGGTTGTGACGGTCCCCTGCGTCCCGTGACTTGGTTGGGCATTCGATGTGGAGATTCGCTGAAGCCGGGATTCCGTTACGAGGCGACAACTGACCGCTGTTGACTGGTGGCGGATCGTGTTCGCTCATCGAGCTGCCGGCGAAGGAAGCCGTCCGGTGACCGATCCTGGCGAGAACCTCCTCGACGGTGACGTTCGCTTCCGTGATGGCTCGCCGGCAGTGCGTGGACTGCCGAACCGTCGCCGCGCCGTCGGCGGCCGTCGGCGCCCGACCCGGCAGAGCGCCCCCTCGCGGCCGACCGGCCGGAGCACGGCAGGGGCCGACCGGTCGGACCACGGCCGGAGCGATGGCTCCCGGCAGTGACCCAACTCCCTTATCAAAAAGCCCAGTTCAAGAACCCATGGGGCGAAACCGGCGGAAAGGATCTTGTCGAGCCGACCGGGGGCCGGTGTCATGGACAGATTCCTCCCGGCGTTGAACACCCCACGAGGCGCGCGCGTATCAACTGGCATCCAGGCGCCCCAGTCAACTGCCGGACGGCGGCCCCGGCCTCGTCCCCAGGAGGTTCAGAGTTGAGTCACAAACGCACACCCAAGCGCAAGGCTGTCATCGCGGCAGGAAGCGTGGTGGCGCTCGGAGCCGCGGCATTTCTGCTGCCGAACGCCCTAGCGAGCCAGACGGACGGGAACGAGGGCACCGCCCCCAGGACGTTCACGGCGGCCGATGTCCCGGACCTCTCCTCTCAGCTCTCCTCGCTGCTCGGTGACGCGTTCGCCGGGTCGTACTACGACGCCGGCAACCAGCAGATCATCATCAACGTCATCGTCGGCGACGACAACGAAGTGATCAACCAGGTCAGGGAACTCGGCGCGGTTCCCAACGAGGTGCAGAACAGCACCGCCACGCTCCAGACCGCCGCCAGCACGCTGAAGGCCGACGCGACGATCCCGGGCACCGCCTGGTCCGTCGACCCGAAGACCAACGAGATACGGGTCACCGCGGACAGCACCGTCACCGGCGCCAAGTGGGACCAGCTGGAGTCGACGGTCGACTCGCTCGGTTCCGGGGTGGCGACCATCACGAAGTCCGCCGGGACGTTCAGGACGTTCGTCGACGGCGGCGACGCCATCTTCGGCGGCGGCTCGCGCTGCTCCGCGGGCTTCAACGTCACCAACGCGGACGGTACGCCGGGCTTCCTGACCGCCGGTCACTGCGGTGTCGCGGCGGCCCAGTGGTCGGACGCGCAGGACGGTGCGCCGATCGGCACGGTCGACGCGGCCGTCTTCCCCGGCCAGGGCGACTTCGCGCTCGTCAAGTACGACGACCCGGCGACCGAGGCCGCCAGCGCCGTGGACGTCGGCGGCGGCCAGCTCGTCGAGATCACCCAGGCCGCCGAGGCCGCCGTCGGTCAGCAGGTCGTCCGCATGGGCAGCACCACCGGCCTCGACGAGGGCGAGGTCCTCGGTCTCAACGCCACGGTCAACTACCCGGAGGGCACGGTCACCGGGCTCATCCAGACCAACGTCTGCGCCGAGGCCGGCGACAGCGGCGGCTCCCTGTTCACCGCGGACGGCAGCGCCATCGGCCTGACCTCCGGCGGCAGCGGTGACTGCACCGTCGGCGGCGAGACCTTCTTCCAGCCGGTCACCACGGCCCTGGCCGCGGTCGGCGCCACCATCGGCGCGGGCGACGCCGTCGGCGGCGAGGAGGCCGGCGCGGGCGAGGAAGCGGGCGCGGGTGAAGAGGCCGGTGCCGGTGAGGAAGCCGGTGCCGGAGAAGGAGCGGGCATCGGCGAAGAGGCCGGTGTCGGCGAAGAGGCCGGTGTCGGTGAAGACGCCGGTGTCGGCGAGGAGACCGGTGTCGGCGAGGAGGTCGGCGTCGGCGACGGCGTGGACAACGGCTCCGGTCTCAGCCTCAGCGACTACTGATCCGGCCGTCGTGCCCACAAGTCACTGACCCGGCCCGGCCGCACCAGCGGTTCCGGCCGGGCAGTGGACTGGTCCGGCCCTCCGGCGGGAGGGCCGGACCAGTCATGTACGCGCACACGGTCGCGGAGGCGGCCATGTACCCCCCTCCGCCCGAAGGCATGCCCCCAGCACTGAAGCGCGGAACGGCGGGCGGGCGCTCCTTGTACGCCCCCGCGCACCCCGTTGGCCGGTTCTTCGCGCCCAGCCGGGCGATCGCGGCGGCCCCGTCCGCGGCGAGCCCGGCGTGCGGGCGGCCCTCCTTGAGGACCACCTTCCGGCCGGTGCGGGTGTCGGTGCCCTGGTACACCCCGCCGCCGTTGGAGAAGTGCAGTGCCTTCTCGATGCGGTACGGCAGCTCGCCGACCGTCGTCGTGTTCCGCGCCGCGAGCTGCGGCTCCAAGAATGCGGGCAGCGTCACCCACTCCGGGACCTGGAAGGACGGCTGCCGCCCGTCCGGCACCAGCGTGCCCTTGCCGTCGCGGACCGCCGGGACGAGCGTGCCGCGCTCGTGGACGACGAAGGAGCGCGCGAACGCGCCGTACCGGACGTACAGAGGTCCGTCGTTCCAGCGCAGGTCGGTGAGGATGTACGGCCCCTGCAGGCCGGCCAGGCGTTCGCCCAGCTCGCGCAGGACCAGGTGGAGCTGCTCCTCGTCGGACGGGTAGATCGTCACGAACTTGCCGCTGGTGTCGCGGGCCGCGTACTTGGCGTTGCGCGGGTGCAACAGATGCGGGGCCGGTACGAACTTGAACGGGATCAGCCGGGGCACGCAGTAGTCCCACACGGCCGCCGCGATCCGCTCGGCGTTCATACGGGTGGCCGAACAGTGGATCTTCCATCCCTGCGTCGGTCCGGGGCGTGGCCGTCCGTCGTCGTCGACGGGGGTCAGCGTGAGCCAGTCACCGATCCGGGCCGCGTGCCAGCCGTCGGGCGCCGCGCGGCGGGCCGTCTCGTACAGGGGAGCGGTACCGCCTTCGGCGGCCGAGGGGCCCGCACCGGCCGACAGCCGGTCCGGAGTCTCGTAGAAGTGCCGGTCGGCGAGCGCGTACACCTCGTACCGCTTGTCCATGCCTGTTCCCCCTCGGCTGTTCCCCTCGGCCACGTGACGCCGAGCCTTCCAGCCCGCCGGGGGCACCGGACAGTCCCGCCTGTCACGAGAAAGCCGTCACGCCTGTCATGCGCTGCCTGTGCGGAACGCATACGTAAAGACTTGTTCGACGCGGTTTCGGACAGCGAGGCTCCGCTGCGTGTCCGACCGCCCCCGGCGCGGTCACAGGGGCTGCGCGAGTGTCCGATAAGCGCTGTAATACGGACGTGGTCAGTGAGGGCGCCGCCGGACGCGGAACGAGAACGCTGCGCGCCGAACTTGCCCTCACGGCGCTTGCCGCCGATCCCGACACACGCGGGCGGCTCCGCTCCGTACTCGAACAGGCGCTCGTCTTCACGGAGGCGACCGTGGCCGCCGTGTACACGCCGGACGACAGCGGCGACCTGTTGCGCCTGGTCGAGTCGGCCGGTGTGCCGAGGACGCTGTACGGGCTGCGCGACAGCTATCCCTCCTCCGGCGGGTCCCCGGTGCCCGAGGCGTGCCGTTCGGGGGAGCCGTCGTGGCCGACCTTCGCGGAGCTGGGCCAGGACGCCGACGTACGAAGGTCGCGGGTGAAGGACTTCTCGCTGGGCGTGCTGCCGCTGCGCGACACCGGCTGCCTGGTCGCGGTGAGCGAGAGCGCCGGGGGCTTCGGCGCCGAGGACCGGCAGTGCCTCCGTCTGGTCGCCGACGCGGTCGCCTTTCCCACGCCGCCGTCCGCCGCGCCCGGCAGCTCGTTCAGCCTGGCCATGGACACCGGGCGGGTCGAGGTCGACGACGGGCTGCTGGAGCTGTTCGGGATCAGTCCGGGCGACTTCGACGGCAAGGTCGAGACGCTGCTCGCGCGGACCGTGCCGGAGGATCTGCCCGCGCTGATGTCCGTCGTGGAGGCCGACCACATGGCCATCGGCGACCGGGAGCTGGAGTTCCGCATCCTCCAGCCCTCCGGCGAGCCGAAGTGGCTGCGGCTGCGAGGTCGTCTGCTCCCCGCCGGCGACGGCCGCCCGGCCCGGCTGGTGGGGACCGTCACCGACTCCTCCGGGCGGGGTGATGTGGCCCGTATCCAGCGCCTCGCCGCCTCCCTGGCCACCGCGGGCACCGTGCGCGACGTCAGCCAGGCCATGGTCGCCGCCCTGCGCAAGCCGCTCCAGGCCGACCGGATCGCCCTCGCCGAGCTGGAGGCCGAGCGCCTCGTCGTCACCGTCCTCGACCCGCCCCAGCCCGAGGCCTGGCCCGAGCTGTGGCGCAGCGAATGGCGCTCCGAGTGGCCCGACGCGCCCGTGCGCGCCATGCCCACCCTCGCCGCTGCCCTGCGCGAGGGCCGCACCGCGATCCGGCCCGCCGGAGCCGCCCTGGAACCCGCGCTCGCCGAGGTCGGCCCCGGCGGTCTCGCCGTCCTGCCGCTGCCCGCCGGCGACCGTATGGCCGGGGCCTGTGTGATCGGCTGGGACAGCCCGCACGACTTCGGCTCCGACGAGCGCTCCCTGCTCACCGCCGCCGCGGGCCTCGCGGGCCAGGCCCTGATGCGCGCCCACGCCCTCGACGCCGAGCACGAGCTCGTCGGCACGCTGCAGCGCACCCTTCTCCCGCGCCGGCTGCCCCAGCTGCCCGGCGCGGTCGCCGTCGCCCGCTACCTGCCCGCGACGGCGGGGCTCGAAGTCGGCGGCGACTGGTACGACGTGATCCCGCTGCCCGACAACCACGTCGCCCTCGTCATCGGCGATGTCCAGGGCCACAGCGCGGCGGCCGCCACCCTCATGGGCCAGATGCGCACGGCCCTGCGCGCGTACGCCGTCGAGGGCCACCCGCCGGACGTGGTCGCCTCGCGCGCCAACCGGCTGCTGATGGACCTGGAGACCGACCTCTTCGCCACCTGTGTCTATGTCGACGTCGACATGGAGGAGGGCACCGCCTGGTACGTACGCGCCGGGCACCTGCCCCCGGTCCTGCGTCACCCTGACGGCACCACGGAGATCACCGAGTCCGAGGGCGGACCACCGCTCGGCGTGATCACCCAGGCCGAGTTCCCGATGACCCCGATGCGCCTCGCCCCCGGCACACTGCTCGCGCTGACCACGGACGGCCTTGTCGAGTCCGCCGAGACCGACATCGAGGACGGCCTCAATCGGCTCGCCGCCGAACTGGCCACCGCCGACCCCGCCCACCTCGGACTGGTGGCCGACGCGCTGCTCGGCGGCGCCAACCGCGCCGACGACGTGGCCCTGCTCCTCATCCGCTACGACGGGATGGCCCTGCGCCCGCTGCGCGAGACCTGGACGGTGTGGCGGGTGCCCGAGGCGGTCGGGCACGCCCGACGCTTCACCCGGCGCACCCTGCGCGCCTGGGGCGTCGGCTTCGAGGCGGACGCCGTCCTCCTCGTCGTCTCCGAACTCGTCACCAACGCGCTCGTGCACACCGAGGGCCAGGTCCGCCTCGACCTCACCCTCATCAACGGCCGCCTGCGCGTCGCGGTCGCCGACCCCTCACCGCGTACGCCGATCAAACCGACCAGCATCGGCTGGGAGGCCACCGGCGGCCGCGGCATCCTCCTCGTCGAGGCCATGTCCGCGGCCTGGGGCACCGTGCCCGTCAGCGGCGGCAAGCAGGTGTGGGCCGAGATCCCCGTCCGGTGAGACGCTGGACGCGTGCGCCTGCTGCTCATGTCCGACACCCACGTGCCCCAGCGCGCGAAAGCCGTGCCCGCCCCGCTTCTCGCCGAGCTGCCGCACGCCGACGTCGTCGTGCACGCCGGCGACTGGGTCGACACCGCCACCCTCGACCTCCTGGAAGCCGGCTCCCGCCGCCTGATCGGCGTGTACGGCAACAACGACGGCCCCGCCCTGCGCGCCCGGCTCCCCGAGGTGGCGTACGCCGACCTGGACGGCCTGCGCCTCGGAGTCGTCCACGAGACCGGCCCCGCCCAGGGCCGCGAACGCCGCTGCGCCGAGCGCTTCCCGGAGCTCGACGTCCTGGTCTTCGGGCACAGCCACATCCCGTGGGACACCACGGCCGACACCGGACTGCGCCTGCTCAACCCCGGGTCACCGACCGACCGCCGCGGTCAGCCGCACTGCACGTACATGACGGCGACGGTGACGGCCGGCCGGCTCACCGAGACGGAGCTGCACCGGCTGCCGCCCCGCACCTGACGGTCGGTGTGAACACCGGTCTGTGAGGAGGGGAAGGGCTGCCGCGCGCGGTTCGCCGCAGGTCACCGCTGTTCGGCGCGCGCAAAAGACGATCGCCGCCGCGCGGACCTGTGGTCCGTACGGCGGCGATGTCATGTCGGCCCCGGGACCGTACCGGGGCCGACAGGCTGAGGGGCGGAGTGCGACGGAAACGTGCGGGGCAGCTGCCTCGGTCTCGATGTGCTGCTGAACCCTCCGGCGTCGTAGGGGCGTTCACTGTCGTGATGCCGGGGGAGTGCCGCCGCCGTGCGGAGACGGGAAGGTTCGCACGGCGGCGGCGTTCGGCCGGCCCACGGGACCGCGGCGGGGCCGGGCGTGTCAGGGGTGGCTGGTCAGATAGCCGCCCATGGAGGTGAAGTACTCCGTCGCGGACAACTCCCGGCCGTCCTCGGTCCGTACGCGGGTGATGGCCAGGCCGGGGTTGCGGCCGGTGCGGGCGTCGGCTCCGGCGACGATCACCACGCCGTCGCCCTCGCGGTAGAAGATCCGGCCGGGCGTACCGCCGTAGTGCCCCTGGGACACCACGGCGGCGAGGACCTCAAGTCGCTTGCCCTTGTGGAAGGTGAAAGTGCTGGGGTACGGCTCGGACTGGGCGCGGACCAGGCGCTGAAGGTCCTCCGCAGGCCAGGTCCAGTCGATGCGGCTGTCCTCGATGGACCGCTTGTGGAAGAAGCTGGCCCGGGAGCGGTCCTGCTGGGTGAACTCCGTCTGCCCGGCGGCGATGAGGCCGAGCGCGCCGATGGTGACCGGGGCGATGAGGTCGACGGTCTTGTGGAAGAGGTCGGTGGCGGTGTCCGTCGGTCCGACCGGGACCGCCTCCTGCCGGACGATGTCGCCGGCGTCGAGCTCGTCGTTCATCATGTGCGCGGTGACGCCCACTTCGGGCTCGCCGTTGATCAGGGCCCAGATCAGCGGGGAGAAGCCGGCGTACTTCGGCAGCAGCGAGTCGTGCACGTTCAGCGTGCCGTGGCGCGGCAAGGCGAAGATGCGCGGGGGGATCCATGTCCGCCAGTTGTTCGCCACGATGATGTCCGGGTCGGCCTCCTTGAGGCGCTCGAACAGCTCGTCGTCGTCAGGGCGGTTGCGGATCAGCACCGGGACGCCGTGCTCTTCGGCGAGGTCGGCGACGGAGTCGCTCCAGATCTTCTCGTACGCGTGCTCGCTCTTGGGATGGGTCACGACCAGCGCCACGTCGTGTTCGGAGTCCAGGAGGGCTTGGAGGGTGCGGTGCCCCCAGGTCTGGTAACCGAACATGACGACCCGCATGGGGTTCCTCCTCAGAGCAGGGACTGACCGAGAGCAAGTAAAGCAAGGCTTACCTTAGTTTGCAATGGGCCTGCACGGCGCCCCAGTTGACGGACCTCGCGGTCCCGGTCGTCCGTTTTGCCCTATCGACAGCTCTGCGAGATTAGCTTAGGCTCACCTAAGTTCAAGCGGGCCGCTCCGTCGGCGTGCCCACTTTTCGTACGTTCCCCGCGCCTGACAGGCGGCTGCCCCGCACGATGGGAGTGACATGTCACAGGTTCTTCCTGGTGACGCACCACTGGTCCACGACCTCATTGGCATCGGCTTCGGGCCGTCCAATGTGGCCATGGCGATAGCGCTCAGCGAGCACAACGCAAGCGTCGGCAGGCAGGATGCGGTCACCGCTCACTTCTTCGAGCAGCAGCCGCGCTTCGGCTGGCACCGCGGCATGCTCATCGACGACGCGACCATGCAGGTGTCCTTCCTCAAGGACCTGGTGACGCTCCGGAACCCGGCCAGCGAGTACAGCTTCCTGTGCTACCTGAAAAGCAAGGGACGGCTGATCGACTTCATCAACCACAAGAACCTCTTCCCGCTCCGGGTGGAGTTCCACGACTACTTCGAGTGGGCCGCGGCCCAGGTCGATGACATGGTCTCCTACGGTCACGAGGTCGTCGGCGTCACGCCCGTCGTCCGTGACGGAGCCGTGGAGTACCTGGATGTGACGGTCCGGTCGGGGGAGGGGCTCGTGGTCCACCGGGCCCGCAACCTCGTCATCGGTACCGGGCTGCGTCCCCTCATGCCGGAGGGGGTGGAACGCGGCGACCGCGTCTGGCACAACTCCGAACTGCTGGCGAAAGTCGACGGGTTGGAGGGCACCTCGCCCTCTCGGTTCGTCGTGGTGGGCGCCGGGCAGAGCGCCGCCGAGAACGTGGCCTACCTGCACCGCCGCTTCCCCGAGGCCGAGGTCTGCGCGGTCTTCTCCCGCTACGGCTACAGCCCCGCCGACGACAGCAGCTTCGCCAACCGGATCTTCGATCCCGCGGCGGTCGACGAGTACTTCGCCGCGCCCGAGAACGTCAAACGCCAACTGATGGACTACCACGGCAACACCAACTACTCCGTGGTGGACATCGACCTGATCGACGACCTGTACCGGCAGATGTACCGGGAGAAGGTCCTCGGCACCGAGCGTCTGCGCTTCCTCAACGTGTCCCGGCTCGCCGACGTCAAGGAGACGCAGGGCTCGGTCCACGCCACCGTGAAGTCCCTCGTCACCGGCGAGGAGACTCTCCTGGACTCGGACGTCGTGGTCTTCGCCACCGGCTACACCCCCGCCGACCCCCTCGGCCTCCTCGGCGAGGTCGCCGACCGCTGCCTCCGCGACGAGGCGGGCCGCGTCCGCGTCGAGCGCGACTACCGCATCGCGACGGACCCCGACCTGCGCTGCGGCATCTACCTGCAGGGCGGCACGGAGCACACGCACGGCATCACGTCGTCCCTGCTGTCCAACACCGCGATGAGGGTCGGCGAGATCCTGGACTCGCTCCTCGGCCGGGGCGTCAAGTCCGCTTCCGACGAGGCCCGGACGGTCGCCGACGGAACCGGCAGCACCGCCCGGTAGTCCGCCCGCCGGTTCGGCCCCCGGACCGCCACGCCCCGCCCCGCCTGGTGGAGCCGCACCCGGCAGGCGGGGCAGCACTGTGCAACCCCGTGAAATCAAAGGGATAACGTACGTCGACATGGGCACGACTGCAGTGGAGCGCCCCGCGCCCCGAGGCACAACAGAGGCCCGTCGGCGGCGGGTTGTGGGTTTGGGCACGCTGGTGGTGCTCCTCGTGGCCGCGGGGGCGGTGTCGTTGGCTGTCGGTGCGCGCGCGTTGAGTCCCGCCGAGGTGTGGCACGGGTTGTTCGCGGCGCCGGACTCCGACCAGCGGCTCACCGAGATCCGGCTCATCGTGCAGACCGTGCGGGTGCCCCGGACGGTCCTCGCGATCGTGGCGGGCATCGCCCTGGGGGTCGGCGGGGCGCTGATCCAGGGGTACACGCGCAACCCGATCGCCGACACGGGCCTGCTGGGGGTGAACTCCGGCGCCTCGTTCGCCGTGGTGTCGGTGATCTCCCTGTTCGGCTTCTCCAACCCGTTCCAGTACGTCTGGTTCGCCTTTCTGGGGGCGGCGGTCGCCGGTGTCGTCGTGTTCGGTCTTGCGAGCATCGGCCGGGGGGCCGGCAACCCCTTGACGCTCGCACTGGCCGGGCAAGGGGTCACGGTGTTCCTGGCGGCGATGACCACGGCGGTCTCGCTGTCGGACCAGGCGGCGCTGAACGCGCTGCGGTTCTGGAACGCGGGCTCCCTGGCCGGTGTCGGATTCGACGTCATCTGGCCGGTGACCGCGTTCATCGCGGCCGGGCTGGTGCTGGCGCTGACCACGCTGCCCGCCCTCAACCTGCTCAACCTGGGCGACGACGTGGCGCGGGGGCTGGGCGTGAACATCGCGCTGAGCCGGACCATCGGCATCGCCGCCATCACCCTGCTGGCCGGCGCGGCGACGGCGGCGTGCGGCCCCATCGCGTTTCTCGGGCTCATGGTCGCCCACGTGGCCCGGTATCTGACCGGGCCGGACTATCGCTGGCTGGTGCCGTACGCGGGTCTCCTCGGTGCCATCGTCCTTCTGGTCTGCGACATCGTGGGGCGTCTGGTGGTGCGGCCGGGCGAGTTGGACGCGGGTGTCCTCGTCGCTCTCCTCGGCGCCCCGTTCTTCGCGGGTCTGGTGTGGCGCGGAAAGTTCAAGAGCGCATGAACGGGACAAGCGCATGAACGGGACAGACGTGAAGCCATCGGTGGCGCCGGGCGTGCGGCTCGGCCATGTGTCGTTCGTATGGCGGCCCTGGATCGTCTCCGTCACGCTGCTGCTGGCGGCGGCGACCTTCCTGGTGTTCTGCCTGTCCATCGCCGTCGGGGACTTCCCCATCGGCCTGCCCCAGGTGATCGCCACGATCCTCGGGCAGGGTGAGCGGGTCGACGAGTTCGTGATCATGGACCTGCGGATGCCGCGCGCCCTGGCCGGGCTCGTCGTCGGGGTGGCGCTGGGGGTGTCCGGGGCGATCACGCAGTCGATCGCGCGCAATCCGCTGGCCAGCCCGGACATCCTGGGGATCACCGGAGGCGCCAGCGCGGTCGCGGTGTTCGGGGTGACGGTGTCGGGCGGGACCGCCGCGGCCGTCGTCAACTCCGTGGGCCTGTCCGCGGCGGCGCTCGCGGGCGGCCTCGGCACGGGGCTGCTGGTGTACTTCCTGGCGTGGCGGCGCGGGATCGACGGCTTCCGGCTCATCCTCATCGGCATCTCGGTGAGCGCCGTGATGGAGGCGATCACGACCTGGCTGCTGGTCACGGCCGACATCAGGGACGTGGCACGGGCCCAGGCGTGGCTGGTCGGCTCGCTGGACAACCGGTCGTGGGACGAGGTCCGGGTGGCGCTCTGGTGCTCGCTCGTCCTCCTCGTCGTCGTGGCGTGTGTCGCGTTCCAGTTCAAGCCGATGCACCTCGGCGACGAGATCGCCGCGGGCCTGGGCGTCCGGTACTCGACCGTGCGGGCGGTCCTGCTGCTGTGCGCGGTCCTGCTGGCCGGTGTGGCGGTGAGCGCGGCGGGCCCGGTCCCGTTCGTCGCCCTGGTGGCGCCCCAGGTGGCGATGCGTCTGGCGAGGTGCCCGACGCCGCCGATGGTGGCCTCCGGCACGGTGGGCGCGCTGCTGCTGATCGGCGCGGACCTGGTCGCGCGCACGGCACTGCCGGTCAGTCTCCCGGTCGGCGTGGTCACCGCCGCGATCGGCGGTCCCTTCCTCGTCTATCTGCTGGTGCGGGCGAACCGCAGATAGCTGGTACAAAAGTTAGGCAAGCCTAAATGAGGGGGGCCTTGTGGCCGCGCAGTCCATCACCGGAATCGAGTCCGGGGTCGAGTCCGGCGCCGATGACGCCTCGCGGCTGGCAGCCAGGGGCGTCACGGTCGGGTACGGCGCCCGGACCGTCATCGACGATCTCGACGTGGCGATCCCGCCCGGGGTGATCACCACGATCATCGGCCCCAACGGCTGCGGGAAGTCGACCCTGCTGCGGACCCTGTCGCGGCTGCTCAAGCCGGCCAAGGGGACGGTCGTGCTGGACGGTGACGACATCGTCAGGCTCAAGACCAGGGACGTGGCCAAGAAGCTCGGCCTGCTGCCGCAGGCGCCGGTCGCGCCGGAGGGGCTGACGGTGTCCGACCTGGTCGCCAGGGGGCGCCATCCGCACCAGAGCTGGCTGCGGCAGTGGTCGTCGGACGACGCCGCCGTCGTGGAGCGCGCGCTGGCCATGACCGGGGTGTCCGACCTGGCCGACCGTCCGGTCGACGCGCTGTCCGGCGGGCAGCGTCAGCGCGTCTGGATCTCGATGACCCTGGCCCAGGGCACCGATCTGCTGCTCCTGGACGAGCCGACCACCTACCTGGACCTGGCGCACGCGATCGACGTGCTCGACCTGGTGGACGACCTGCACGAGTCGGGGTGCACCGTGGTCATGGTGCTGCACGACCTCAATCTGGCCACGCGCTACAGCGACAACCTCGTCGTGATGAGGGAGGGGTCGATCCTGGCGCAGGGGCATCCGCGTGACGTGATCACCGCCGAGTTGCTTCACGAGGCGTTCGGGCTGCGCGCCAAGGTGATCGACGACCCGGTGGGCGACCGGCCGCTCATCGTGCCGATCGGCCGCACCCACGTCCAACTCGCCTAGATGCCGAAAAAGTTATAGAAGTTAGGCTAGGCTAACCTCACTTGTGCACGGTAAGGTTTGCCTGCCCTTAGACGGGGTCGCAGTGAACAGCGCGAAAGCAAGGGGATTGCGGATGCTCATCCATAGAACGACGCCGGTGAAGCCCTGGCGGCGGTTGGCGGCGATACTGTCCGCCGCGACTCTCGGCGTCGGCCTCCTCGCGGGATGCGGCTCCGACTCGTCCGACTCGGCGGACAACGCGAGCGACGACACCTCGGCTGCCGCCGCCTCCGGCGCATTCCCCGTCACCGTGGAGCACGCGTTCGGGTCCACCGAGATCACCGAGGCTCCCGAGCGGGTCGTCTCCGTCGGCTACACCGACGACCAGACCATCCTGGCGTTCGGCATCAAGCCGGTCGGCATGGTCGACCAGTACCCGAACCCGGCGGGCCAGAGCCCCGACATCAACACCCAGTGGCCCTGGGTGAAGGACAAGTGGGGCGACACCCAGCCCGAGGTCATCATGAAGAACGGTGACTCCGGCCCCAACTACGAGAAGATCGCCGCCCTGCGCCCGGACCTGATCATCGCGGTCTACTCCGAGGTCGATCAGGCCGCCTACGACAAGCTCTCCCAGATCGCTCCGACGGTGGGCCGTACCAAGGCCGAGAAGGAGCCGTTCAGCGCTCCCTGGCAGGACAACGCGCTGCACATCGCCAAGGCACTCGGCAAGGCCGAGGAGGGCGAGAAGATGGTGGAGGACATCCAGAGCCGGCTCGACGAGGCCAAGGAGGCGCACCCCGAGTTCGCGGACGAGACCGCCGTCGCGCTGTCCTGGTACGACGACTCGGTGGCGCCGTTCACCTCCACCGACGTGCGCGGACGCCTGGTGACGGGCATCGGCTTCCAGTACCAGACCGAGATCGACAAGGTCGCCGACGGCAGCTTCTACACCACGCTCTCCCCCGAGCGCATCGACCTGATCGACGTCGACCGCATCTTCGTCATCAACGACAAGGCGGACACGGAAGCGCTGAAGAAGTTCGAGCTGTTCACCAACCTGGACGCGGTCAAGAACGGCAAGGTGTCCTACCTGCTGGACAGTGAGGGCCCGGCGGTCGGCGCGGCCATCTCCCAGGGCACGCTGCTGTCCATGCCGTACGCGATCGACGAGCTCGTCAAGTCGGCCGAGTAGGTGTGAGCACCACCGACACGCGCGTCGCCCCGGCGACCCTGCGCACGGCGACCGGACGCGAGGCCACCCGATGGGTCGGGGCGCACTGCCGCGAGGTGCCCTGGCTGACGGTCGCCACCGTGCTCACCACGGTGGCCGGGGCGGCGCTCCAGGTGCTCCCGGTGCTCCTGCTCGGCCGGGTGGTCGACGGGGTGGTCGAGGGCGAATCGCGCTCGATCCTGGTCACGATCGGGGCCCTGCTGGTGGCTGCCGCGCTGCTCGGCGCGGCGGCCACCGCGGTGTCGACCTACCTGATCGGGCGGCTGGGCGCGGATCTGCTCGCGCGGCTGCGGGAAGGCGCCGTCCGGGCGGTGCTGGGGATGCCGAGCGCACGGATCGAGCAGGTCGGCCGGGGCGATGTGCTGTCCAGGGTCGGGGACGACGTGGCCGTGATCTCCAAGGGCATCCGGACGGCCGTCCCCACGGTGTTCTCGGCGGGAGTGCTGGTCGCCATCGCCACGGTCGGCATGTTCGGCCTGGACTGGCGACTCGGCCTGGCCGGCGCCTGCGCGCTGCCCGCGTACGCGCTGGCCCTGCGCTGGTACCTCCCCCGGTCCGCCCCGCTCTACCGCAAGCAGCGGGCGGCCCAGGCCGACCGTGCGCAGGCGTTGATCAGTGGTTTGAACGGGATCGACACGGTCCGGGCATACCGCCTGGAGAGTGCCTTCCGCGAGAAGGTCACCAGCGAGTCGTGGCGGGTGCGCGATCTCGGCGTCGAGGTGTTCCGGTTCTTCGGCCGGTTCGTCGGCAGGGAGAACCGCGCCGAGTTCATCGGGCTGGTCCTCATCCTCGTCGTGGGATACGCCCTGCTGGAGGCCGATGCCGCCAGCCTGGGCGAGGTGGCGGCGGCCCCGCTGCTGTTCCATCGGCTGTTCACCCCGCTGGGCCTCATCATGTTCACCTTCGACGAGGCGCAGAAGTCGGGCGCGAGCCTGACCCGGCTGGTCGGGGTGCTGGGGGAGGACGCGGAGGACCGGCTGGTGGGCGACGCGGCCGTCGCGTCGGCGGACGCCGCGCCGTACCCGGTGACGGTGGAGGGGCTGACGTTCCGTTATCCCGGCACCGAGGAGCCGGTCCTGAGGGATGTCGACCTGACGATCCCGGCCGGCGGTTCGCTCGCGCTGGTGGGGGCGACGGGTGCGGGCAAGACGACCCTGGCTGCGCTGATCGCGGGCATCGGAACCCCGCAGGCCGGATCGGTGCGCGTCGGGTCGACCGACCTCGCCGGTCTGGACGAGGCCGGGGCGCGGGCCCTGGTCAGCATCCTGACGCAGGAGACACATGTGTTCTCCGGTCCGCTCGCCGACGACCTGCGGCTGGCCGCGCCGGAAGCGACCGACGCCGAACTGATGGACGCGTTGCGCACGGTCGGCGCCGACGAGTGGGTCGACGCCCTGCCCGAGGGGCTGAACACCCCGGTCGGCGAGGGCGGTGAGCGCCTGGACGTCACCAAGGTCGCCAAGATCGCCCTGGCCCGGCTGGTGCTGAGCCGGTCGCCGGTGGTGGTGCTCGACGAGTCGACCGCGGAGGCGGGCAGCGAGGGTGCCGCCGAGCTGGAGAGGGCCGTGCTGGCCGCGTGCGCGGGCCGGACCACGTTGTTCGTGGCGCACCGGCTGACCCAGGCGATGGCGGCGGACCGGATCGCCGTGCTGGACGCGGGGCGCGTGGTGGAGCAGGGAACGCACGAGGAGTTGGTGGCTCTGGGGGGCCGGTACGCGCGACTGTGGCGGGCCTGGCGAGAGGGTAGTTAGGTGAACCTAAGTCAGGTTAGGCTAACCTTCATGTCTTGGAAGGGCGTTGAGTCTTCGATGATGGAACCGAGCGCTCGTCTCGTGCTGCTTTCTCCCACGCGCCTGGCCGACGTACGCCGGCGAAGCGGCGACTACTCCGACAGGACCATCGCCGAAGCATGCGCCATCGGGCTGTCGTACTGGGCGACGGGCCTCAGCCCCGACGGCATCGACCTCACTCCCGGCACTCTGTTCGCCGACGTCCTCGGTTGGGTCGACAACGCCGGGGTCGTGCCCGGCGGTTGGGAGGTCGGCGCGGATGGCGCTGGCGGTGCGGACGGCTGGAGCATCGCCGTCCCGGAAGGCGTCGCGTCGGCCGACGCGCAGCTCGCGCTGGACGACTTGGCCGACTTCCCGGACCGGCCCATCGGCACCATCGGCCCGGTCGGCCTTGCGGCACGGCTCGAAGCCCTGGCCGAGTGGAACGACACCCACGCCGACCGGGTCCGCCCGACCATCGTGGAGATGTTCCACGAGCAGGCGCGGACCAGGCCGGACGCCGTCGCCATCGTCGACGAGCACCGGTCGCTGACCTACCGTCAGGCAGCCGAGCTTTCCGGCCAGTTGGCCCACCATCTGATCGAACGCAGGCTCACCGCCGAACAGGTCGTCGGCATCTCCCTGGGCCGCTCCGCCGACATGGTGATCGGGCTGCTCGGCGTGCTCCAGGCGGGGTGCGCGTTCGTGCCGCTCGATCCGCAGTGGCCCGCCGCGCGCCGGGCCGTCGTCATCGAGGACGCCCGGGTCGTCGTACAGCTCAACGACTCGGGCGAGCACGACCCGGCTGAACCGGAGGCCGTGGCCGTCGACCTCGGCGACTGGCGGTTCGGCTCCTACCCCACCGAGGGGACCGGGGTCACCGTCCCCGGCGACGCCCTTGCATACGTCATCTTCACGTCCGGCTCGACCGGGCGGCCCAAGGGCGCGATGATCCGGCACGAAGCGATCAGCGAGCGCCTGTTGTGGCAGGTCGACGAGATCCTGGGCTTCGGCCACGACGACGCGTCGCTGTTCAAGGCGCCGCTGTCCTTCGACATCTCCATCAACGAGATCTTCCTGCCGCTGGTGTGCGGCGGCAGGCTGGTGGTCCTGCGGCCCGGCGGCGAACGCGACCCGCACCACCTGCTGAGCGTGATCGCCGAGCAGCGCGTCACCTTCACGTACCTGGTGTCGTCCATGCTGGACGTGCTGCTGGAGATCGCGGGTGACTCCGGACGCCTGAATAGCCTGCGGCACGTGTGGTGCGGCGGCGAGGTGCTGACCCCGGAGCTGTACGAACGGTTCCGCACCAAGCTCGACATCCCCATGTACCACGGCTACGGCCCGGCCGAGACGACGATCGGTGTCTCGCACGTCATCTACCGGGGCGCCGCGGAACGCCTGTCGACATCGATCGGCAAGGCCAACCCCAACACCCAGCTGTACGTGCTGGACGACGAACTGCGCCCGGTCCCGGTCGGGGTCGGCGGCGAGCTGTACGTGGGCGGATTCCTCCTCGGGCGCGGATACGTCAACGCGCCCGGCCTGACGGCGTCCCGGTTCGTGGCGAACCCTTTCGCCAACGACGGCTCCCGGCTGTACCGGACCGGTGACCTCGCACGGTTCAACCCGGACGGATCACTGGACTTCCTCGGCCGGGCCGACAACCAGATCAAGATCCGCGGTATGCGGCTGGAGATCGAGGATGTCGAGGTCGGTCTCGCGGAGCACCCCGGCGTACGGCACACCTGCGTCGTCGCGAAGAAGAACGCGGCGGGCGGCACCTACCTCCTGGGGTACGTGATCCCGGCCGCCGGCAGCGAGGACCTGCGCGCGGACGAGGTCAAGGCCTGGGCCGTCGAGCACATGGTCGAGTACATGGTGCCCGCCCACATCGTCGTGATGACGGAGTTCCCGCTCACCGCGAACGGCAAGCTCGACCGGAACGCGCTGCCGGAGCCCACGATCGGGACGGGCTCGCTCACCCCGCCCGCCACCGAGAACGAGCGCGTCGTGTGCGCGGCGGTCGCGGCGGTGCTGCGGCTGGACGAGATCGGTGTCGACCAGGACTTCTTCCAACTCGGCGGAGACAGCATCCTGGCGATCTCACTGCTGAGCGCGCTGCGCGACGCGGGTCTCTACGTCACGGCACGACAGATCTTCGCCAACGGCACCGTGAGGGCGCTGGCGGCGGTGGCGAGTCGTGAGGACGTCTCCACCGTGGACCACGGAGATGTCGCGACCGGTCCCGTCGTGGGATCGCCCATCGTGCAGTGGCTCGGCGAGACCACGGACGCGATCGACGGCTTCGTACAGTCGGTGGTGCTGAACACCCCCGCGGACCTGACCGCCGACGCGCTCGACGAGATCCTCGCCGCCGTGGTCGGGCGGCACGACATGCTGCGCGCCAAGCTGGTGCGCGGCGACCGCTGGAGCTTCGACATCCCGGAGGCGGACCAGACAGTCGCGGGGCAGGCGGTGGCGGACCAAGCCGTCGCGGGGCAGCCCGTCGCCGCGTGGCAGGAGAGCGACCGGCCGCTCGACGAGTGCGTCGCGCTCGCCACTGAGGGGCTGGACCCGGCGGGTGGCGTGATGCTGCGTGCCGTCTGGCGCCGCGAGGCACGTCAACTGGTCCTGGTCGCCCATCACGTGGTGATCGACGGCGTGTCCTGGCGGGTCCTGATGGAGGACCTGGCCACGGCGTGGCGGCAGTTCACCTCGGGTGCGCCGATCGAACTGCCTCCGGTGGGCACGTCGTTCCGGCGCTGGACGCAGTTGCTGGAGCGCGCGGCGTTCGACGCGGACAGCGCCTACTTCTGGCGTCCCCTGCCGGGAACGGACGGGCCGGTGGGCAGGCGAGCCCTGTCCGAGGCCGACACCGTCGCCCGGGAGCGGCTGCGGACCGTCTCGGTCGGCCCCGAGGTCACGGCCGCGCTGCTGGGCGAGATTCCCGCGAAGTTCCACGCGGGCGTCAACGACGTGCTGCTGACCGCGCTCGCCGTCACCCTCGCCCGGTGGCGCCGCGACCTCGGGCAGGAGCAGACGTTCGCGCACATCGAACTCGAAGGCCACGGCCGCGAAGGACAGTTCGTGGCGGGCTCCGCCGGCTTCGAGCCGGAGCTGTCGCGGACCGTGGGCTGGTTCACCACCCTGTTCCCGGTGACCGTGGACCCCGGCGCGACGGCCGACTTCACCGCACTCGAGTACCTGGCCGCCGCGCTCAAGGCAGTCAAGGAAGACCTCGCCCGGGTGCCGGACAACGGCGTCTCCTACGGCGCCCTGCGGTACCTGACCGACACCGAGTTCGACGCGCCCGCACCGCAGGTGCTGTTCAACTACCTGGGCCGCTTCGACGCGGGTGCCTCCGGGGACTGGCAACTCGCGGGCACCACGGGCCAGTTGGGCGAGAAGCGCGACCCGAGGATGCACCTGCCGCGTGCCCTGGAGTTCAACGCGATCGCCGAACCGGCCGCCTCGACCGGCGAGTACGAGCTGGTCACCAGCATCTCCTGGCCCGACGGGATGTTCACCGACGAGGACATCACGACTCTCGGCGACTACTTCCGGGGGGCTCTTGCCGGACTGGCCGCACTCGACGAGGGCGGCCACTCTCCCAGTGACTTCGGCCTGGTGCCGCTCACACAGGCCGACGTCGACGCCCTGGATGGCCCGGCGCTGCGGGACATCCTGCCGTTGACCCCGTTGCAGGAGGGCCTGTACTTCCACTCGGTCTTCGACGACGACTCGGCGGGCAGTTATGTCGAGCAGCAACTGCTGACGCTGGAGGGCGAGGTGGACGCCGACCGGCTCGCGGCGGCGGCCACCCGGTTGCTCACGCTGTACCCGAACCTGGCCGGGCGGTTCGTGGCCCTCGCCGACGGCCGTGTGGTCTCCGTGCTGGAGAGCGGCGTGGAGGCGCCCTTCACCACGCTGGACCGTCCCGGCATCACCGACGACGAGATACGCGACCTGGCCGAGCGGGACCGCCGCGCCGGGTTCGACCTGGCCACCGGCCCGCTGATGCGGTACACGCTCATCCGCGCGGGCTCAGGCCGAAACATCCGGAACATCCTGGTGCAGACTGTGCACCACATCATCGCCGACGGCTGGTCGGTACCGCCGATGCTCCGCGCGCTGCTGGCCGAGTACCACGCGCCGGGAACCGTGTACCCGCTCGGCGGCTTCCCCGATTACGTGCGCTGGCTCGCCGGACGCGACGACGACGAGAGCGACCGGGTCTGGCGCGAGCAACTCGCCGATCTGCCCGGCCCCTCGCTGGTCGCCGAGGGGCACACCCCGTCCGACCGGTTCGCCGACACCGCCGTGGAGCCGGGGGAGGACATCGACGCGGCCGTACGGTCGGCCGGCGTGCCCCTGAGCGTGGCCGTGCACAGCGCCTGGGCGGTGACGCTGGGCTCCATCCTGCACGGCAGGGACGTGGTGTTCGGTTCCACGGTGTCCGGGCGCGACGCGGATGTGCCCGGTATCGAGGATATGGTGGGCCTGTTCATCAACACGATCCCCGTACACGCTCGTTGGGCCGGTACCACCACCGCGCGCGACCTGCTCGCCTCGGTGCGGGAGCACCAGAGCGCGGTGCTGCCGCACCAGCATGTCTCGCTGGCGAGGATCGGCCGTCAGGCGAGGGCCGGCTCCCTGTTCGACACCCTGGTGGTGTTCGACGTCGCGACCGATGTGGACAGCCTGCGGGGGGCTGACGACGAGCTGGTCATCACCGACATCGTGAACGAGGGTGCCCCCCACTACCCGTTGACGCTGGTGGTGGAGCGCGCGGTCGACGGTCGCCCGCGCTTCAACCTGATCTACGACGGCGAACTGCTCCGGGAGGCCGGCGCCCAGGTGATCCTGCGCGCGTTCACCCAGGCCCTCACCGGCCTGCTCGCCCGGCCGGACGCCCTGGTCGACAACCTGGCCCCGGAGGGCGAGCGGCGTCCCGCGCGGATCACTCCGACGACGTTGGGCGGACTGTTCGACGCCGCCGCGAACCGCGACCCGGCCGCCACCGCCGTCACCCATTGCGGTCTCGACGGCAGTGCCCGGTCCATGTCGTACGGCGAACTGGCTGACGCGAAGACCGAGTTGGCCTCGGCCCTGCGCGCGGCCGGTGTCGGGCCGGGCAAGCGGGTCGCCGTCGCCGTCCCGCGCTCCCTGGAGCAGGTCGTCGCCCTGGTCGCGATCGTCAGCGCGGGCGGTGCGTACGTACCGCTGGACCTTGCGTACCCGGACGAACGGCTGGAGTACATCCTCGCCGACGCCGCTCCGCAGGTCGTTCTCGTGGACCGTGAGCAGCGGGACCGCTTCACGGAACTTCTGGGTCGGGCGGGGGTGTCGGCTCGCGTGCTCGTGCAGGGCGACGAGCTGCCGTCGGCCACCACTGGGCCCGGGGCCGAGGTGAGTTGGCACGACCCCGCGTACGTGATCTACACGTCCGGATCGACCGGCCGCCCCAAGGGCGTCGTCGTCCCGCACTCCAGCGTGGTGACGCTGCTCGCGAACACCCGGCCCGACATGGACTTCGGCCCGCACGACGTGTGGGTCCAGTTCCACTCCTTCTCCTTCGACTTCGCGGTCTGGGAGCTGTGGGGCGCGCTGGCGCACGGGGGTGAGCTGCTGGTGCCGGAGTACGGGCTGACCCGCTCCCCGGTCGACTTCCACCGGTTGGTCCGCGAGCGCGGGGTGACCGTGCTCAACCAGACCCCGTCGGCGTTCTACCAGTTCATCGAGGCCGACCGGCACGCCGACGAGCCGGTCACCGCACTGCGCCGGATCATCTTCGGCGGCGAGGCGCTGGATCTCGGACGGCTGCGCGGCTGGGTCGAGCGGCACGGCACCCGTTCGCCCGAGCTGGTCAACATGTACGGCATCACCGAGACCACCGTCCATGTCACCCACCGGGTGCTGACCGACGAGGACTTCGACTCCGGCGACGACGTCAGCCCGATCGGTGGTCCGATTCCCGGCCTGGTCACCTACCTGCTCGACGACCGGCTCCGGCCGGTGCCGCCGGGCAGGGTGGGCGCCATCTACGTCGCCGGCGACCAGGTGTCGCTCGGCTACCTGGGCAGGCCGGGGCTCACCGCGGGCCGGTTCGTGGCGAACCCGTTCGCGGGCGACGGCTCCCGCATGTACCACACGGGCGACCTCGCCCGCCGTACGCTCGACGGCGAGCTGGAGTTCACGGGCCGAGCCGACGATCAGGTCCAACTCAAGGGGTTCCGGATCGAGTTGGGCGAGGTGGAGTCCGCGATCAGGGAACTCGACGGTGTGGTCGACATGGCCGTCACCGTGGCGGACAGCGGCGACCACCTGGTCGCGCACGTGGTGGGCAAGGTGCCCGCCGACTTCACCGACCTGCTGTCCGCGAAGCTGCCTGTGCACATGGTGCCGGGCCGGGTGCTGCCGGTCGACGCCCTGCCGCTGACGGTCAACGGCAAGCTGGATCGGAAGGCCCTGATCGAGCGGGCCGCCCAGGACGACACCCCAGCGGCCACGAGTGATTCCGTGCTCGCCGCACTGGTCGACATCTTCGCCGAGACCCTGCCCGGCACCGCCGTGGACCCCGACACCGACTTCTTCAGGGCCGGAGGCGACAGCATCGTCGCCATCACCGTGATCAACCGGGCCAGGGCGCTCGGCCTGCCGATCGCGCCACGGGATGTGTTCCTGTTCAGGACACCGCGCGCGCTCGCCGAGCACGTGGGGACACGCACACCCCAGGCCGCGGCGGCGCCCGCGCCCGTCCGTCGTGAGGACGGCCCGCTGACGCCGACGCCGATCATCCTGCGCCAGCGGGAACTGGGCGGATCACTGGCCCGGTTCGCCCAGGCCAGGACGCTGGTGGCCCCCGAGGGCACATCCTTCGCCGACGCCGAGCGCGCCGCGAACGCCGTCGTGGCCGCGCACCCGGTCCTCCGGTTGCGGCTGCGCGTCGAGCACGGGGTGTGGGCACTGCGCACCGAACCCGCCCGCGAGATCACCGTCGTACGACCGGACATGACCGATGCGACAACGGCGGCGAACGAAGCCGCCGGACGGCTCGATCCCGAGTCCGGGGACGTCATCGCGTTCTCGTGGCTGGAGGCGAGCCGGACCCTGGTGGTCACCGTGCACCACCTCGCCGTCGACTCGGTGTCCTGGCTGGTCCTGCTGGACGACCTGGCCACCGCTATGCGCGGGGAGACCCTGGCGCCGCCGACCACGTCCTACGCCGAGTACGCCGAAGCACTGGCGTTCCAGTCCACCCAGGTGATCGACGACCTCGGGCACTGGGTCACCACGCTCGAAGCGCCCGCGCTGCTGCCCGCGATCGACGGGCTGCGCGAGACCACGGTCGTACTCGCCCCCGAAGTGACCGACCGCGTTACGCGCACCGCGCCCGCCGCACTCGGCGTCGATCTCACCGAGTTGCTGTGTGGCGCGCTGCGCACCGCGCTGACCCACATCCAGCCGTCGCCCACCGATCTCGCGATCGAGTTGGAGCGGCACGGCCGGGTCCCGGTCCTGGAACACCACGACTACACCCGCACGATCGGCTGGTTCACCTCCATCGCACCCGTGCGGCTCACGGCGCACACCGACCCCGTCGCGGCGGCGCGCGAGGTCGCCGAACGCCAGCCGGACGAGCGCGGGCACGTTGCCTACGGCCGGCTCAGGTACCTCAACCCGCAGACGGCCCCGCTGCTGAACGCAACCCGCCCGCAGGTGCTGTTCAACTACCTCGGCCGGGGCAGCGAGTCCCAGGCGCTGCACATCACGGGCGGCGATCAGGGCAGCCCGTACGCCGTCGAGGTCAACGCGTGGCTCGACGAGGCCACCGGAAGCCTGCACGCGGCCTTCACCCTCGCCGAGGGCATCCCCGACGAGATCACCGAGCACTGGCGGAGCGCACTGGAACGCATCGCGGACGCCTCCGCGACGGCCGAGCGCACGGCACCGGTCACCCCGCTCCAGCGGGGCCTGTTCTTCCAGGCCCAGATGGCGGGCTCGGCCGGACACTACGTCGCGCAGAGCTGGTTCACCTTCGACCGGCGCTTGGACACCGAAGCGCTGGCCGAGGCGATGGCGTACGTGATCGCGAGGCACCCGGTCGTGGGCGCGGGCTTCACCACCGACGACGACGGAAACCCGGTCCAGGTCCTCAGCGCGGGGCGGCAGGTCGCCCTCCGTACGGTCGAGTTGGCGACGGAGGCGGAAGTCGAAGCCCTGCGCGCCCGGGACCGCGACACGGGATTCGACCCGGGTGAGCCACCGCTGATCCGGCTGACCGTGGTACGTCTGCCCGACGACCGTGACGGCCTCCTGCTGAGCTACCACCTGCTGCTGTGGGACGGCTGGTCCCGAGAGATCGTGCTGCGGGACCTGTTCGATGCCTACCAGGCCGTCGTAGCGGGCGAGCCGTGGGACGCGACCCCGGCTACGCCGAGCTTCGAGGACCACGCCCGGGCACTCGACGCCAAGGACCCCGCCGTATCGGAACGCTTCTGGGCGGAGCACCTGGCCGGCCTCCCCGGCCCGACGCTGCTCGCCGGACCGGCGCCGTCCCTGTCGGACGACCTGCCGCGCGCGCTCGTGCACACGCTGTCCGCCGAACAGTCGGACCTGCTGCGGGAAGCGGCCAGGGTGCACGGCGTCACGCTGAACTCGGTGCTGACCGGTGCGTTCGGCCTTTTGCTGGGTGCCCACACAGGGCGGAGCGACGCCGTGTTCGGCGTGACCGTCTCCGGCCGGGAGGGCGAGGGACTGGACGGCATCGTCGGTGTGCTGCTCAACACCGTGCCCATGTGGACGCGGGCGCGGCCGGACGACACGGTCCGCGAGTACCTGACGGCCGTGCAGGCGGCCAGGGTCGAGGCGATGGAACACGAGCACCTGGGGCTCGGCGAGATCCAGCGGGCCAGTGGGCACGACACCCTGTTCGACAACCTGTTCGTGCTCCAGAACTTCCTGGACATGGACGCGTTCGCCGAGATGAACGCCAGGCACGGCATCACCTCGGTGAAGGCCGACGACTCCACCCACTACCCGTTCACGTGGGTCGTCACGCCCGGCGACCGGCTCACGGTCAAGCTGGAGTACCGCGACGACGACACCGCGAGCGCCCGTCGTCTCCTCGACGACTACCTGAACGTGCTTGAGGATGTGGCTCGCTCGACCGGACCGGTCGGCGCGTTGCGCGGGTTGGGGCCGCAGCCCTCGCGGGGCGCGCGCACGGACGTCGGCACGGACACCGTCGTCGACCGGTTCGACAAGGCGGCGGACCGCGACCCGCAGCGGGTGGCGCTCGTCGCGCACGGCTCGACCATGACCTTCGCCCAACTGCGGGACCGCAGCCGTGCGGTGGCGGGTGTGCTCGCCCGGCGCGGCATCGGGCCGGAGGCGACCGTGGGTCTCGCGATCCCGCGCTCCCTCGACTCGATCGTGGCGCTGTTCGCCGTGCTGCGCGTCGGCGCCGCGTACGTGCCGCTGGAGCTGGACCACCCGGACGAGCGGATCGCCGCGATCGTCGCGGACGCCCGCCCGGACGTGATCCTCACCGTGAGCGCCGTGTCGCCCCGGCTGACCGGCGATCTCATTGAGTTGGACCGTCCCCTGCCCGAGGCCGAGCCGTTCGTGACGTTCGCGCCGGACGACCCGGACCGCCTGCGGCACCCCGCGTACACGATCTACACCTCCGGCTCGACCGGGAAGCCCAAGGGCGTGGTGACCGAGTACGCCGGGCTCACCAACATGCTGATCAACCATCAGCGCCGTATCTTCGAGCCCGTGTTGGCAAAGCACGGCCACCGCGTCTTCCGGATCGCGCACACCGTGTCGTTCGCGTTCGACATGTCGTGGGAGGAGCTGCTGTGGCTCGCCGACGGCCACGAGGTGCACATCTGCGACGAGGAACTGCGCCGCGACGCGCCCCGGTTGGTCGCGTACTGCCTTGAGTACGGCATCGACGTCATCAACGTGACCCCGACCTACGCGCAGCAGCTCGTGGCCGAGGGCCTGCTCGACAACCCGGAACGACGACCGGCGCTGGTGCTGCTCGGCGGCGAGGCCGTCACCCCGACGTTGTGGCAGCGGCTCGCCGAGACCGAGGGGACGGTCGGCTACAACCTGTACGGACCCACCGAGTACACCATCAACACCCTCGGCGTCGGCACCTTCGAGTGCCAGGACCCGGTGGTGGGCGTGGCGATCGACAACACCGACGTCTACGTGCTGGATCCATGGCTGCGGCCCCTGCCGGACGGCGTCCCCGGTGAGCTGTACGTGTCGGGCATCGGCATCGCGCGCGGCTATCTCGGGCAGCCCGCCCAGACCGCGCACCGCTTCGTCGCGTGCCCGTTCGGCGAACCCGGCGAGCGCATGTACCGCACCGGGGACCTGGTGGTCCGGCGGCCCGACGGCAACCTGATGTACCTGGGCCGCACCGACCAGCAGGTCAAGATCCGGGGGCACCGGGTCGAACTGGGCGAGGTCGAGGCCGCGTTCGCGGCGCACCCGGCGGTGCGGTTCGTCGCCGCGGTCGCCCAGCCCGACCCGCAGGTCGACGGCGCGTACCGACTGGCCGCCTATCTCGTTCTGGACGGCGCCGATCTGGCGGCGGTCGCCGCCGAAGTGGGCGCCGGGCTGCCGGACTTCCTGCGCCCGACGCACTACGCCCAGGTCGACAGCATCCCGCTGACGGTGAACGGGAAGGCTGACACGAAGGCGTTGCCGGAGGCCAAGCCGCTCGGCGCGCTGACCACGGCGGGGGAGCGTGGCCCGGAGACCGAGACCGAGACGGTGGTGTGCGAGTTCTTCGCCGAGGCACTGGACCTGGACGACGACGAGGTGAGCGCGGTGAGCGACTTCGTGTCCCTCGGAGGGCACTCCATGCTGGCGGTGCGGCTGATCGGGCTGCTCCGCCGGGAGTACGGTCCTGTGGTCACGATCCGAGACCTGTTCACCCTGCGCACCCCGGAAGCGATCGCCCGCCACCTCGACGACAACCGATGACGACTGACGACAGCTGATGACAACTCCTGACGCGCAGCGGCCCCGCCCGGGGTCCGACATCCTCCGGACCGCACTGCGCCGCAACGTCGGCGCCATGGTCTGGGGCACCGTCCTCATGGGCCTGTACCAGGCGGGGGAGACCGCCTTCCCCATCGCGCTCGGCCTGATCGTCGAGCACACGATGCGGGACCGGAGCCTCGGCTCGCTCGGCCTGTCGATCGCCGCGCTGGCCGTGATCATCACGACCGTGTCGCTGTCGTGGCGGTTCGGGATGCGCGTCCTGCAGAAGGCCAACACGACCGAGGCACACCGCTGGCGGGTGCGGGTCGCGGGCTGCGGACTCCAGCCGGTGGCCAGGGACGTCGACCTCAAGTCCGGCGAGGTGCTGACCATCGCCACCGAGGACGCAGACCAGACCGCCGACATCATCGAGGTGGTGCCGCTGCTGATCAGCTCGCTGGTCGCGGTGGTGATCGCGGCGATCGCGCTGGGCCTGGCCGACCTCCGGCTCGGCGTGCTGGTGATCGTGGGAACCGTCGCGATCCTGTCGATCCTGAGCGTGATGTCCAGGCGGATCGGCGCCAGTACCCGCGAACAGCAGGCCCGGGTGGCGCGGGCGGGCGCGAAGGTCGCCGACCTGATCATCGGCCTGCGCCCGCTGCACGGCTTCGGCGGCAACCACGCGGCGTTCCGGTCCTACCGGAAGGTCAGCACGGAGGCGAAGCACCAGGCGATCACCGTCGCC
The DNA here is from genome assembly GCF_053591955.1 of Streptomyces sp. NPDC002845. Taxonomy (NCBI): domain Bacteria; kingdom Bacillati; phylum Actinomycetota; class Actinomycetes; order Kitasatosporales; family Streptomycetaceae; genus Streptomyces; species Streptomyces sp. NPDC002845. The sequence goes on from NZ_JBSFUU010000009.1 coordinate 163,018, forward strand.
AGGGTGAACGGCGTGTACGCGGGCACCGCGCTGGCCCTCAACGCCGTACTCGCCGCCGCTGTGACCCTGACGGCGGGCTGGCTGACGTTCGACGGCCAGATCTCCGTCGGAGAGCTCGTCATGGCCGTAGGGCTGGCGCAGTTCATCATGGAACCGCTCAAGCTGTTCTCGGAGATGCCGAAGTACGTGATGATCGCGCGTGCGTCGGCCGAGCGGATGGCGCTGGTGCTGTCCGCGCCGCCGGTGACGGCCCCGGGGCCGGAGCTCCCGGCCGCGGGCGGGTCCCTTGAGATCGACTGCGTCCGGTACGGGTCCCTGCGCAAGGTGAAGTTCCAGGTGTCCGCCGGAGAGTTCGTGGCGATCGCCGCCTACCAGCCGCGCGCGGCGGCCGACCTCGCGTCGATCCTGGCCTTGAGCATCCCGCCCGACGCGTATGAGGGAGCGGTACGGGTCAGCGGGCAGGAGCTCGCGGACCTGTCGATCGAGGCGGTCCGCGAGCACATGCTGGTGAACCCCTACGACGGGGAGATCTTCGCAGGCACCCTCCGCACGAACATCGACCCCTCGGGCACCAGCCGGACGGTCCCGGAGGCCGTCGAGGCGTCCATGCTGACTGACGTCGTCGCCCTCCACCGCGAAGGACTCGACTACGCCGTCCGCGACCGCGGCGCGAACCTTTCCGGAGGGCAGCGCCAACGGCTGTCCCTGGCCCGCGCCCTCGCTGCCGACACCGACGTCCTCGTCCTGCGCGACCCGACGACAGCCGTCGACGCGGTCACCGAACAGCTCATCGCGCGCAACGTCGCCAAGCTGCGCCGGGGCCGCACCACCCTCGTGATCACCAGCAGCCCGGCCCTCCTGGACGCCGCCGACCGTGTCCTCGTCCTGGACGACGGCGTCATCACCGCCGAGGACACCCACCGGAACCTTCTGGCCACGGACGAGGACTACTGCTTGGCGGTGGCCCGGTGAGGCGCCCCGTAAGGGGCGCGGGGCTGTGTCTATTCGCGGCTCCGCCGCGTGGGCGCGACCAGCCCCCACCGACCCGCAGCTAATTCACCGCGCCCCCCAGCGGATCACCAAGCGCCCAGGCGACATCCCTGAGCAGAGCATGCCGCCAGCCCGCCCGGTCGTGCTCCGATGCCGACCGCGAAACGCGCACAGTCGCACCGGCCTGCTCGGCAAGGCTCTCCACCAACTCGCAGTGGGGGAGCATCCCCCTCTCGTGTTCCCCCACGTCGAACGCGACCCGCAGACCGGACAGGTCGGGCCGCTCCCGCAGTCGCGCGGCGAGGGCGCCGCCGGGCGGGCCGCCCAAGGGGTCCGCCAGGTCCATGGCGTCGAGTGTCCACCAGAACGACCCCGACTGGCAGGCGACGCGGGACACCAGCTCCGGGAACTCCAGCGCCGCGTACAGCGCGCTCAGCCCGCCGAGGCTCTGCCCGGCGACCACCAGCCGGTCCCGGTCGGCGGGTACGCCGGTTTCCGCCACCAGCGGCAGCAGTTCGTCCCGGATCGCCTCCCACAGCTCGGGCCTGCAGGCGAACTCGGCCTTTCTGTCCTTGGCCGGAAGGAAGACGAGTGTGACCGGGGGCAACTCGCCACTGGCGACGGCCGAGTCGAACGCGGTCATGGCCGGGTGCAGGTACAGCCAGTCGTCCCCGTCGAGCAGCAGGACCACCGGTCCGCCGCCGCCCGCCGGGTGGACGCGCACGGTGCGCCGCCCGCCGAGCCGTTCGCTGCTCCAGCGGACCCGGGTGCGCGGGAGGGGCAGTACGACATCGGTGCCGGCGCCGATGACGGGCCAGTGCGGCTGGACCGGGGCGTCCGGGGTCGCGGCGATGGACCGGTCACCGCCCGCACCGACCGGGTTGAACGGGTCGGCGTACGCCGCGTCGCCCGCGAGGAACTGGTAGGTCACCCGCAGCCGCGCGGGCATGCGCACCTCGGCGTACCAGCAGTCCGTGTCGCCCCATCGGCGCAGGGGTACCGGCTCCGACCAGCTCTCGAAGCCGACGCTCGCTTCAGACCCGCGCCATAGGAACAGGGTCACCCAACCGCCGTCGTCGGAGGGTATCGACGCGGGTGTCCCCGCCGCCGCCCAGAACTCGTCGGTGCCGGGTTTGCCGGGCAGGCCGAACTCGACGAAGTCGGTTTCCGTACCGGCCGCGCGGTGCATGAACGTCTCCTTGTGAGAGGCAAGGGGCGAAGGATAAGCTCATCGCGGTTAGGCGAGGCTAACCTAATTGTGGCATTCCGGGGAGGCATTGACCATGAGCACCAACCCTTTCGACGACACCGAAGGTCGTTTCCTGGTCCTGGTGAACGACGAGGGCCAGCACTCACTCTGGCCGTCTTTCGCAGAGGTGCCCGGGGGGTGGACGATCGTCTTCGACGAGAACACCCGAGAAGCCTGCCTGGACTTCATCGAGGCCAACTGGACCGATCTGCGCCCGCGATCCCTCGCGGCGTCCATGGACGTCTGACCCTTCGCCGCGCGGATGCTCTGCACCAGACTGACGAACGCCCGCTTCCTCACCATGGACCCGGATCACCCGGTCGCCCACGACCTGGGCATCTGGCGGGGCCGGATCGCGGGCCTGGACGAGGCCGTGACCTCCCTGCCCGCACGCGAGGTGATCGACCTGCAGGGCGCCACCGTGCTGCCCGGGTTCATCGACGCCCATGTGCACCTGGCCTGGACCGGGTTCAAGCAGAACACCCCGAGCATCGCGGGGTGCACACGGACCGACGACGTACTCGCCGTCGTGGAGGAAGCCGTCACCCGGAAGGGCTCGCCCGGCGCCTGGGTGAGCATCGCCGGCTACGACCAGCGGGCCCTGGGACGCCATCTGACCGCCGCCGAACTGGACAAGGTCAGCCACGGGCACAAAGTGTTCGTGATGCACGACTCCGGGCACGGCTGCGTCGTCAACTCCGCCGTTCTCGACCTGCTCCCCGCCGGCATCCCGCACGACAACGGCTTCCTCGCCGAGGGCGCCATGGGAGCCGCCCGCGCACTGCGCCTGCCGTACCCCCAGGAGGAACTGGCCCAGGCGATCGGACGCGCCGCCCGCACCTGCCTGGCCGAGGGCGTCACCGCCTGCGCCGAGGCGGGCATCGGCGGCACCCTCTTCGGTCACAGCCCGGTCGAGCTGGGCGCCTACCAACTCGCCCGCGAGGAAGGTTTGTTGCCGCTGCGCGTGCAGCTCATGGTGTCCGCGGACCGGCTGCGCCCGGTCGCCGCACACGAGGCCGACGGCATCCCCCGGGCCCTCGACCTCGGACTGCGCACCGGGTTCGGCGACGACCGGCTCTCCGTGGGCGCGCTGAAGATCTACACCGACGGCGGCATGATGGCCCGGACCGCCGCGCTCAGCAGCCCGTACGAAGGGCTGGACCACACGGGCCAGTTGCAGGACGACCCGGACGTGCTCGCGGACACCATCGTGGACGGCCACCTCGCCGGGTGGCAGCTCGCCGTCCACGCAATCGGCGACCGTGCGGCCGACGTTGCCCTGGACGCCCTGGAACGGGCCCAGCGCCTCCGGCCGCGCCCCGGCGCCCGGCACCGCATCGAGCACGCAGGCCTGATCCGCCCCGACCAGCTCCAGCGCTTCGCGCAACTCGGCGTCAGCGCGGTCGTCCAGCCCAACTTCCTGCGCTACTTCGGCGACGACTACGCGGCGATCATGGGCGAGGGGCGCGCCCCATGGCTCTACCGCGGCAGAGCGTTCCTGGACCACGGCATCACGCTCGTCGGCAGCTCCGACCGCCCCGTCACCGACGGAGCCCCGCTGCGGGCCATCCAGTTCATGGTCGAGCGCGCCTCCGAGTCCGGCCAGGTGATCGGCCCGGACGAGGCCATCACCGTCGACGAGGCCCTGCGCGCCCACACGGTCGCCGGCGCCTTCGCCTGCCATTGGGAGGACAGCCTGGGAAGCCTCACCCCGGGCAAGCTCGCCGACCTGGTCGTGCTCGGCGACGACCCCCGGCGCGTCGATACTTCGCGCATCGGGGACATCGAGGTGGTGGCGACGTACGTCGACGGCCGTGAGACCGGGAAGTCGGCGTCGTGAGCAGAAAGGCGGCGGTTGTGGAGAACTACGCGCATCTCTGGGACAGCGACGGGTTCCGGCATCGCTGGGTCATCTGGAACACGGCCGGGGAGACCTTCGTCTTCGACAGCGAGACCAACTGCCCCGTGGACATCGGCGACGAGACGGTCCTGCCAGAGGTTCTGCGCAGGATGCGCGAGGCGGGCGTACCTGAGACCGACGACTACCCGGGCCGCCCGTGCGCGTAGGCACGCCCCCGCTCCCCGTGCTGCGGCTCCACCGTCGCGAGCTGGACTTGAGGATTAGGTAAGGCTAACCTTATCTCGCTTGTTTCGGTGGAGTGACACGGCGACGAGCCGTTCTTCGACCGTGGAACCGAGGAAGGAAAGCCTTGATCACGGCTACGCCGCGCCCTGCCCCGCTGTCGCATGCGCTCCTCGCCCCGACGCCCTCCGTGCGCACCGCCCGCCAGGAGGACGCCGCCGCACTCGCCGACCTGTCCCAGCCCTTCGTGCGCTCGGGGGCGCTGCGGGAGCGGCCTGTCTCGCTCTACGCCACCCACGCGGCCGACTTCCTCGTGACGGAGGCCCCCGACGGCACCCTCGAAGGCTGCGTGGGCCTGCGCGCGCACCAGGCCGAACCAAGGGAGGGGCGCGGGCCCACGGGCATTGTGTACAACTTCTGCGTGGCCGGGCGGAGGCAGGGAGGCGGAGTGGGAGCCGGGCTTCTGCGCGCCGTGCTGGCCAGGGCGCGCGCCCAGTCGCTCGGTGCCCTGTTCACGGCGACGACCGGCGGTGGCGGCCTGTTCCTCCGCCACGGCTTCGCGCCCACGACCGCGTGCCTGGCGCCTCCGTCCTGGACCGAGTCCCTGGACCCACGACGCAACGCGCGGATCCTCGCGAGAATCCTGTGACCGTCGGCTTGCGAAAGCGGCAGACGGGGTCCTGACACCGTCCGCGACGAGGCCACGCGTCCGTCGGCTCCCTGTGCAGGAGAAGGTCGCGCAGCGGACCGTCCGTCATGCGGACCACGCCGCTGCGTGCGGCTCACCGAAGTGCCAGGCTGTGCTCCTCGGCGGAGACGTCGGCCACCGCGACGAACTCAGCAGCCTTCCGAGATGGCCGCGCAAGAAGGCGTTATGACGCACGTTCGCCAACAGATGCTCGCCGGGGCGAGACGTGAGGGGTACGACGATCTCGGCGGCGTCCGGCTCGTCCCCGGTGCCCGGCCCCCATACGTCGGCCATACGTCGGCCATACGTCGGCGAAGAGCCCGCGCTGCTCCGGCGGCTGTCCGGCCGGCCGGCTCCGCGTCGAAGACGACCGGCATGGTCGGCGTCCCTGCCAGCTCCCGGTGCGCCGTGATGTTGTCGACGAGTTCCACCACAGGGGAACGCCTGGCGGGAAAGTCGCCTCGCTCACGCGGGCGGCGAGTGTCGTGCGGCCGCCTTGCCGCGTCCTGAGGTCCGGTTCTTGGCGCCGATGCGGTAGGTACCGAAGGCGACGAGGCTGTGTTTGCGCAGGCCAGGTCGGTGAGCATGACGTCGCCGTACATGGCGGTCCCTGGCGCGGTCGTTCAACCAGTACTCGGGGGGAATCCGTGGCCCGCATGGTCGGCGGCGCCGCGACACCCGGCCGGCGGCCGGAGTCCTCGGCTGACGAGCCCCAACCCGCCCGCGCATCGCCGCGTCGGTCGGTGTTCCGGTTCGCTTCCCGCGTGTCCACGAGGTGATCACAGAGGCGGGCTGGATTATGGACGAAGCTGATTGTCTTCTGCTCGCGTGCACTGTCATGAAGTCATGAATGCACCAGGGATGGCCCGTGAACATGTGTGTGCCTCGTCTGCGGCTGTGTACGACTGCGCTCGGCCTGCTCGTCGCCTTCGCGGTCGGCTGCGGGCAGGACGAGCATGGCCGGACCTGCCCCGACGGGACGGGCAAGGACCTCTCGGGCCGCACCGTCGCGGGAGCGGAGCTGCGGCAGAAGAAACTCCGGTGCGTCAACCTGGAGGGCTCCGCGCTGACTGGCTCGGTCTCCGAGGCGAACCTGAGCCGCGGCAACCTCTTCGGGGCGCGGCTGGCCGCCGTGTCTCTGGAGAGCGTGGACCTGCGGGACGCGGATCTCCGCCGCGCCGAGCTCACCTCCGGCATACTCGCCGAGGTCGACCTGCGCGGCGCCGACCTCGGCGGGGCCGTGCTCGACAAGAGCCTGCTCACGAACGTCAGTTTCGAGGGAGCCCGGCTCAAGGGCGCGAAACTGCGCTCTGTGTCCCTCACCAACGTCGACTTCGGCGACGCGGACCTGCGGGACGTAGATCTGGCAGGTGCCACGCTGTCCGGCGCCACACTGCGCGGCGCGAAGCTGGACGGAGCCGACCTGTCGGACACGAGTTGGGAGAACGTCGTGTGTCCCGACGGTGCCAAGTCCGTCGGCCTCCGGTCCTGTACCGGGCACCTGGTCCCGGCCTCCTGAGGCCGGAGACACGCCTCTCCCTGACAGAAGTCGCGAACTTCGCATACCCGTGCCGTACGGACGGCAGGACGACGGAAGAACGGGGAAGCGGCGGCGAGTTTCCTGTGTACCAAGGATTCACCCCCGCTCGGTCCTGCGCGGAGGGAGGTAGGCCATGACCACGGCGTTCGTGCTGTCCGGCGGCGGCAGTCTGGGGGCCATCCAGGCCGGGATGCTGTGCGCCCTCGCCGAGCACGGCGTCGTTCCCGATCTGCTCGTGGGCTCCTCGGCGGGCGCTGTCAGCGCCGCCTACTTCGCCGGGCGCCCCACCCCGGCCGGTGCCCGGGAGCTCGCGGCCGTCTGGCGCTCAGTGCGGCGTCGTCACGTTTTCCCGGTTCAGCCGGCCGTCGCGCTCACCGCGCTGGCGGGCCGCTCGACGCATCTTGTGTCCGACGCGGGCACGCGGCGGCTGCTGACGCGCTACATGCCGTACACCGACCTGCGGGAAGCGGCGTGCCCAGTGGGTGTAGTGGCCACCGATGTCCGGACCGGGGAGGAACTGGTGCTGCGGCGCGGCCCGGTGGTCGACGCCGTGCTGGCCAGCGTCGCCGTGCCGGGCGTGCTGCCTCCGGTGCCGTGGGGTGAGCGGGAGCTGATGGACGGCTCGGTGGCCAACAACACGCCCGTCTCCGTCGCGGTCGAGGCCGGCGTGGACGATGTCTACGTGCTGCACGCGGGGTATGCCTGCGCACTGCCCGACGCTCCGCGCTCCGCGCTGGGCATGGCCCTGCAGGCCCTGGCGGTGATCCAGCAGCAGCGGCTCGTCGCCGGGCTCACGGCCTACCGTGGTGCGGCCCGGCTGCTGGTGGTGCCGCCGCTGTGCCCGCTGACGGTTTCTCCCGCCGACTTCGCCCACGCCGACGAACTCGTCGACCGAGCCCGGGAGGCCACGGGCCGCTGGCTCGCGGACGGCGCCCCTGATATTTCCCTGGAACCGCTCAGGTTTCACGTACATGATCAGCCGCGTCGGCGTCCCCTTGCGGATACGTCCCTGCCGCCCGCCGCCGACGCCTCGTGATCCTTCCCAGAGCAAACGACGCCGCCGGGTCGACGGCTCGCCAGACGCCGTACCGCACCACGGCCCACAGCAGCGCGGACAGCACTGTGCCCGCCGCGATCACCATGGACGCGCACGCCCCTCAGCTGCTGGGCGACCAGTGTGATCAGCGTGCCGAACAGCATCGCCATCATGGCGTGCACGGCCATGCCGATCAGCAGCGCGGGCAGGCTGAACGTGCCGTTCAGCGGCGCCGAGCGCCACACGGTGTGCGCGATCAGGTTCAGCGGCGCCCAGAAACCCAGGCCGGTCAGGCCCAGCAGGATCATCGACCACGCCGCCATCGCCATACCGCCGAGCATGCCCAGCAGCGCGCCCCGGCGCAGCGCGGTCACGCTCACCGGGCCGTACCTACCCGGCGGTGCACGCCGACGTCGGGCAACGACCCGACCGGTCTCAGCCCCCAACGCCGATCATCCCAGCTCCTTCCCGCGGTCCCTCCGGCCTACAGGGCACGCCGGGAAACCCGGTCAAATGCGCGCCCACATCATCGGCCCCGATGGCATTGGGCCAGTGGATCGCGTCCTCCGCAGGACCGGACGCGTATCAAGCCATCTCGCCGGGCTTCCCGCGGGGCTGGCCCGCACGGCGTTGCCCGGCGCATGCTGGTGTTATGGACGGGCGGCTCCCTCCTGTGGTGGTGCTCCCGCCATCGCAGGACGGCGGACGGCGGGTGACGATTAACGGCGTACGCATGGGCACCGCATACACCCTGTTCGACGTGCTGGACTTCCTGTACCAGGCGGGCCTGCCCGCCGAGGACACGGCTGTCGACGATCCCGAGCTGATCGAGTGGCGTGGTGGCGGGCCGTACGACTGGAACAGCGTCGGATAGCTGGGCAGTGCGAGGCGGCCGCCGCAGCGCACCCGCAGCCCGGCCCTGCCCCCCAAGGCCTGGAAAAGGGCCCGGGCCCGGCCTCGTACCGGCCGAACGCAACGGAGCAGCCGAGAGGAACGGGGACTTCGGTCCCGTACGCAGAATCACCGACTTCTGTCACCCACGAGACCTTCACCGAAGCCTGGGGCGCGGTGGGCGGGTTCCCGTGCGAGCCTCACCGCCGGGGGCGGGACGGGCCCCGGCAGAGGACCCACGAAAGGCAAGCCCAACGTGAAGACTCAGCCGATCAGCCGATCCGCCGCGGCGATGATGGCGGCCCCGATCGTCCTCGACGCCACCGCCACGGCCAGTTCCAGCAGTGGATGGTTGCCCGCCGCGCCTCGGGCCGTGCGGCCGACGGACTCACTGGATGCTGCGCCCAGCCTGGTGCACGAAGGAAACGTGCACCAGGTTCAGCCGTCACGGGCCAGAAGCGCAAGAGGAAATCATGATCTCCGCACTTCTCCCGCAAGCGGCCGCTGCACCGCAGCCGGCCGCCGCAAGTGTGCACGCGATGTGCACCGGACCCGTCAGTCGGGGTTGCCGCGCACGTCAGAGGGGGGCCACGGGCACGAACGAACTGTCCTGGCGGAACAGGTCGGTGCCGTCCGACGGGTCCACGCGCAGTTGGTAGCTGTAGTGGCGCAGGTAGTGCCCCGGGTAGTTGTACGACTCGAAGCGCACCGAACCGCTCGCCGTGCCGGTCCGGGCGATGTACGTGGCGTCCCTGGCGAACACCGACGAGCCGTTGTTCGCGTCGAAGCGGGCGCGGAAGTCCCAGTGGCGCAGATAGTTCCCGGACGCGTCGCGGAAGGAGAAGCCGTTCGCGTCGGCGAGACCCGGCACCACGGTGAACGTCGCGGCCTGCCTCTCCGCGGCGGTGCTGGAGGAGCTCACCACGGGCAGGTTGAGCAGCGACGACTGCTGCTGCCAGTAGCGGGTGGAGAAGTTGACCGACCGGAAGGAGCGGGTGACACCAGTCGGCAGGCTCACCCCGCCCGAGACCGTTTCCTTGATCACGGTGAAGTGGCGTGCCGTACCGGAGATCCCCGGCAGCCGCTTTGGCGCGGTCCAGGTGGCGAAGGTGTCGTAGCTGTCGCTGTAGTAGTAACTGCCGTCGCCGTACCCGTCGAAGAACATCCGCCAGGCGCCGTTGTCGAGCTGTACCAGCGCGGGTCCCTCGCGGGTGCCGCCCCAGCCCGCCCAGTCGCCCGTCCGCTGGATCGTGTACGGGCCGTTGAGGCTGGAGGCGGTCGCGTACTCGATGTACTTCGTCGTCTCGTTCTTCGGGAAGGCGTGGTACGTGGAGCCGATCCTCACGATGAACGTGTCGATGCGGTTGGTCCCGATGCCGGACAGGGCGACCGGTGAACTCCACGCGGTCAGCGAGGAGTTGGTGGCGCGCAGCCGGTACGGCGTGAAGATCCACTGGTCGTCGGTCGTCGAGCAGGACACGATGACGTTCACGCTGCCGTCGCCGTCGACGAACCACTCGGGCGCCCACGCGCGTGAGAGGTTGGCGATGGGGACGGTGTAGTCGTACAGGAACGTCCAGTTGACCCGGTCGGAGCTGCGCGCGAAGCCGATGGTGGTGCTGGGGTCCTGCCAGGTGCGCGTCGTGTAGGTGATGTAGTAGTAGCCGTCCGTGTGCCTGAAGATGCTGGCGTCGCGGATGCGGCCGCTGGGTGGGGTGTACGCGGAGGCCCGGACGAGCCGGAAGTCGGTGGCGTCGTCGGACTGGTAGACGTTCACCGTGCCGTCGGTGCTGTTGAGGAACGGCAGGATCGTGTAGCGGGTGGCGGAGCCGTTCGGGGGTGCGGCCGCCGCTGCCGTGCCCAGGAGTCCGGGCACTTCGCCCAGGACGAGCGCCGAGGCGGGGACGGCGGCCATGGCGCGTAGGAGAGTGCGACGCGACGGCACGAACGGCTGGGCGGGTCTGTCTCGGTCGGACGTGGTCATGTGCGGCTCTCCTCGGAACGGCCGGTGGTTCACCGGGCTCGGTTCACTGGGCTCGGTTCACTGGGCGTAGAACGTGGCGTCGGCCCGGTCGGTCGCCGTGCTGAGAGCCTGGACGTGGAGCAGGTATTCGTAGTGGCGGACGTAGCGGCCCGGGAAGTTGTACGACTCGTACGAGATCCCGGCGGAGTCGGCGAGGCCCGACCGGGCGTGGAAGGAGGCGTCGCTCCGGAACTGTGCCGTCCCGTCGTTCCGTTCCACCCAGACCTCGAAGTTCTTGTGGCGGAGGAAGTAGCCGGGGAAGTTGGCCGACTCCAGGGAGACGGTGCCGCTGCCGGCCAGCCCGGTGACCGTGCGGAACTGCGAGTCGGCGAGCGGGGAGACGTTCGCCTCGATCCGGGCGCGGTACTCCCAGTGCCGGATGAAACGGTCGGGGAAGTTGTACGACGACAGCCGCTGCGGGGTGACGCCGTCGGCCACCGGGATGCCGAAGTCGGGCGTGCCGTCGGCCTTCCAGTACAGCTTCTGGACGCGGGTGCGGCGGTTGGGGTCGTTGAGCGGGTCGCCGCTGATGTCCCGGTAGTCGCGGTCGTGGTAGACGAGGATGTCCGACGTGCCGTCCTCGGAGACGGTGAACGAGTTGTGCCCGGGGCCGTACTGGCCGGTGGCGTCGTTGCTGCGGAAGACCGGGTTGGCGGTCTTGGCCCACGACGAGGCGGACAGCAGGTCGGCCGAGGCGGAGGCCGTGAGCAGGCCCATGCAGTAGTTGGCGTCGGTGGCGCTGGCGGAGAAGGTCATGAAGACCTTGCCGTCCCGCTGGATCACCGCGGGGCCCTCGTTGACCCGGTGGCCGACGGTCTCCCACGAGGCGGTCGGTGTGGAGATCCGCACCGGAGTGCCCGTGATCGTCCAGGGGTTGGACATCCGCGCGAGGTACAGGTTGGTGCCGCTGCCCACGGCCGGGTCGTTCTGCGCCCAGCTGAGATAGCGGACGCCGTTCACGACGAAGGTCGTCGCGTCGAGCGAGAAGGTGTCCAGCGGCAGGGCGATCCGGCCCTTCTCCGTCCAGGTCCCGGTCAGCGGGTTGGCGGCGCCGGTCTCCAGGACGTACGGACGGATCTTCCATATGTCGTTGGTGGCGCCGGCCGCGAAGTGGATGTACCACTTGCCGTCGATGTGGTGGATCTCCGGCGCCCAGATGTGCGCGCCCATCTCACCGCTCGCGTGCTTGGTCCAGATGGTCACCTCGGAGGCGGTCGACAGCCCCTGGATCGTCGTCGACCGGCGCATGACGATGCGGTCGTACGCGGGCACGGTGGCCGTGAAGTAGTAGTAGCCGTCGGTGTGCTTCCAGATGTGTGGGTCGGCCCGCTGCTCGGCGATCGGGTTGGTGAACGACACGCCGGGTGAGGCGGGGACGGCGGCGTGGGCGCTTCCGGCAAAGGCACCGGGGACGGTGGCGGCCGCCGCGGACCCGGCGATCATGCCGAGGACCGTCCGACGGGTGAATGCGGGTCTCACGGGCTTCTCCCTACGGGGGATCGAGAGAACTCATCGACAGCTTTCGGTATTTCGAACGCAGTTCGGTGCGTCGGCCAGAAGATAGATCCTGCGTATGCCCACGTCAACGCTTCTGTCACACAGGTTTCACGCGGTGGCAACGCGGGCGCGGGGGCTCCGGGTGCCAGCTACGAGGGGAGATCCGCACAGGCCTGGAGCAGATCAAGGGCACACTCGCCGTCCTCGTGGAACGCACGAACCGGACGGATGCCGACGTGAAGCAGCTCCGGGAGGATCACGATAAGGAGATCGCCGCTCTGCGCGCCGAGGTGGAGGAGTTGAAGAACCGCCGGTTCCCACTGCCGGTGGTCGGCGCGCTGGTCGTCAGTGTCATTGGCCTGCTCCTCACCCGTTGAACCACCGCACCCCGCCGCCCGCTTCGTGCGGGCGGCGGGATTCGTCATGCCTCGGGGGTTAGTCGGGATTAGTCAATGCTCCGGGCCCGCCAAGGAGACGCTTCGGCGGATCATCGCCGGTTCGCTCCCACCACAAGCCCGCCGAGTCCATGTAGTGGATCGTGAGGGAAACAGTCGAGCCTTCAGGAGCCGCTCCCGCCTCTGCTTTCTTCGCCCCAGCTCACCTCGTTCAGTTTCACGAGGACTTCGCCGCCCGGAGGAACGACGCGGAAATGTGCGGTCGCTTTCGCCGGAGATCCAAACGGCGACTGAGGCTCCGTTCCAGGGCTCGTGTTGTGGGGCGATGCCGCTGGCCTTGATGACCCGGACTTTCAGGATTGGGTGGGAGCTGTAATTGGTGATCCTTCCGGTTGCTCCGGTGACCTCCGTCAGCATCAGACGAGCCTGAGCCTGTTCTTGATCTCGTCGCTCTTCGTTGCGATGCCCTCCCTCTCGGACGGCGACAATCAGCGCCACGATCACCGCGGCAGTTGTGGCGATGGCGACCGCAGCGTTCCACATCTCGCTCATCCGGAGAGGTTAGGTGGCCAGGCCATCGCCTGTCCGTTTGATGAGCAGATCCGGCTTGCATCGTGGCTCCGGTTACGCCGAGGCCGCCTCCGGCTCGGAGTGCCGTACGGCCTTCTTCACGGCCTGCTCCAGCTCGTACCGCAACAGGTCACGTCGTCGCGCCCGGCGTGCTTGGTGACGCGGCCTGGAAGGCCTCGGCCGCGGTGCGCCATGCCTTCCACTGGGCGTCGTCGCACATGCCCGGCTGTCGACGACGAGCAGAACGGGCCGTAGGCGGGCGTACACGGCGGCGGCCCTCGTCGGGGCGATGAGGGCCGCGCGGCGTCCTCGCGTAACTCAACGCGAGTACATTGCGAAGTGTCAGCATCGCAATGGGGGTCAGTATGCACGACCACGCCTCCGCGGCACCGGAGCGCATCGGGGCACGCATCCGAGAATTCCGAACCATCCGCGACTACTCACTGTCCGAACTCGGCCGACGCGCGCACGTCTCGCCGAGCCTGGTCTCCCGTATCGAGAACGGCGAGCGGGCCGTCAGTGAATCCGTGCTCGCTTCCGTGGCCCGCGCCCTTGCCGTGGGTGT